>JAMOPB010000417.1 GCA_027064945.1 Candidatus Cloacimonadota bacterium | reverse complement strand
GCCAACAGCTGCACCTAGTACAACGGCAGCTCCGACAGCGAATCCAGCGTCAACAGCTGCACCTAGTACAACAGCAGCTCCGACTATCGATATGCCACAAATTGAAATTTAATTACTCACTTAAAGGAAATATAATATGAACCCTATGATGATGCAACAGAACAATAATCAAGCGGCACCTCAGCCTGCCGCTTCTCAAAACAATAAACCAAAAGTTATTGGTTTAGAAAATATAGATCTAAAACAAGTTCCTAAAATTGATCTTAAAGAACTGGAGCCTGGACAAGGTGGGTACACATTTACTTGGTTAGGCGCAGTGCAATTTGATGGCCAATGGGGGCCATATTATCTGGTAGGAGTACAAGATCAAAATGGTAATATTTTTAAATTTTTTAGCAATAAACAAATCACTAATATGATTGATAACGGCGAAGAACCATTTGATCAAGTAGGTAATAAATTTTTCATAGAATGTAAGCTAAAACCAGGGATGACGTATAACACTAAAGACGGTGAGAAAGAAGCAAAAGGTTATACATATAATATCGTTAAAGTTCAATAAAAGATCGCTATTTTATGCGATCTTTTATTTGCTTTTTTCAAGATCGCGTGTACGCGACCTTGGGAAGAGCAATTGAAAAAAAATAAAAAAGGAATACGATGTGTCAGATAATTTCATTTGTTACATATGGATCTAATACACAAACAGAAATTTATTTAAAAAAACAAAAAGAATTGATAAAATTTTCATTAATGAAAAAAGGCGGAGAATCTTTTTCTTTTTTCGCAGTTAATGAATATGATCCTGAAAATTATATATTGATATATTGCGATGATATTGAACATTATGATTTAAAATATGAAGAGTTTTGTAAACAAGTTGCTACAACAAGTGATACGGTATCTCAATCTGATTCTGGTATTAATTCAATTTCGTGGGCTTTCGTATTTTTTAGCAGGCAAGCACCTGAAATGGAATTAGAAAATGATGGTACCAAAGCTGCTCCTTACATAGTAGATGATAAATTGGTATGGATGCACGGTACTATAGCAAATATACCACAAATAGAAAAAATAATTAATAAACAAATCAAAGTCGATTCTGAAGCACTCGCATATGCGAGTTTGTTGGCAGATAAATATGATATGAAAATTGAAGGCGTATATTTCGGACTAGTGTTTGATCTAAAAAAATTTAAAGAGCAAATGTTCGAAGATGAAATACATATTATCCCTTCAAATGTAAATGAATATTTTGAATTATTTTATAATGGTATTGGACTCTGGTTATACAGAGATGTTGAAAACGATTGGGTTGATACCTGGTATACTACTGACAGTTCAATTGATGATGACGCAACATCGCATTTGGAAAAATTCGGAGGATGTGAATTGTTTATACCTGATTATCAACAACATAAAAAAACAAAAGATATTATTTATGTTTCATACAGCGGTGGTATGGATATCACTTTGTCTTTGTATGTTTTTTTGAAAGATAGTATAGAAAAAGTATATGGTAATTTAAGTTGCGATCAAATGATTACACATACTAGTAAAGAAGTAAAACTAATATATTTTGATTACGGAGCTCAAGCTAGAAAACAAGAAATCAAAGCTTTGAATAAATTTTATGAATTTCTTAAAAAAGAATTTCCGCAGATTAAGTTTACAGCAGAAATCTATGATGTTCGTGAAATATTTAATCAGCTTAGCAATTTTTCTGGATACGAATCGAAGCTTATGAAAGAAGATAGTCGTGGTGAAGAAGCAGAAACTGAATCCAATTTAGCATATGTTCCATACAGAAATACTGAATTCGGGTTAATTCTTGGCGCAATAATAGACAGAGACTTGGAGATTGATAAAACTTTCGTTCCTTACGTGTTGTTTGGACTTAATTTAACAGAACTTGGTGTATATGTTGACAATACAGAAGTCTGGCTTGAATCAATAGTCAGAATAATAGAATACGGAGGTAAAAGCTATAAAAAAGTAAAAGGATTAACACCATTTATTAACGTTACGAAAACGAATATGATCGCATTTATGATGAAAAAATATGGTTATAATAAAACTAGAGAATTGTTAGACATCGCATTTAGCTGTTATTACCCAGACGAAAACGGCGAACCATGTGGTAAATGCGGAAGCTGTATTTTAAGAGAAAAAGCAATTGAAAGAGCTTTAACTCGTCTTAAAAAAGATTTTTTAAAAGGAAACAGATGAATAAAGTATATATTTCGGATAAATCTATAAAAGAAGTTGCTGTTAAAACGGTCGAAAAAATCGAAGCGAGTAAATGGAGACCCGATTTAATTATAGCAGTGACACGCGGAGGTTTAATTCCTGCAGGTTATATTTCTTATTTTCTCGATGTTTCTAATGTAGATACCGTAAAACTCCAAACATATGAAGGTGAAACACAAACGTTAAAGCAAATTAACGAACAAGAATATCAATTACAAGCTGATTTGCAAAAAATTATTAAAAAATGGAAGCCTACAAATATACTGATAGTTGATGATTTGATCGATACTTGTTTTACTTTATCAACTGTAGATACAATATTGCTCGCTGTACAAAATTATTTTAAAATGATTGGAGAAAAAATCGATTTTGATTGGAAATTTGCAGTTCTTTATTCCAACAGTAACAAAGAGCTATTAAATAAAGATGTTTATTATGGTGAAGAAAAACCTGAAGGTTGGCTAGTGTTTCCGTGGGACGAAAGGAACTGAAATGTCTTTCGACATACAAGATATACGCAAATTCTTTTTTGCGTTATCGGTTAAAGGCGCTTATGTACAAACCGCACCACAAAAAGGAAGATTGGTCGGTCTTCATCCTCAACAATTTATTTTCTCAATGGACGCGACTTCACTGTATCCAAGCGCAATGATTTTAAATAACATTTCAGAAGAAACTTTTTATGGACGCGTCTACGATGATATCATAATCAATAAATTTATGCAGCTGCTACAAGCAACATTGTCAAATAAAATTGATCCCAAACAAGCTGTAGGAATGATGGAACAAGCTTTTCGAATGCAGTTTACAGAATATGGTAAACGCGAAAAAATTCAGAAACAAAAAGAAACAGTTGAATTTAATGCAAAATATTGTACATACTTGTTTTCAAAAATCGCATATTCTGGCGAACAGCTTGCTGATATTTTAGAACCCAAAACAGAACGTCAATACAGGTTATTAAAAAGTTATCTACATCCAATACTTGAATCGATTACTTGGACAAATCCTTTTAATAAAGGATATAATAATACTATTGTCAACTGGGTTTTCTTTCCAGAAGAATTTGAAAAACAAGTTAAAGGTGCTTGGGTAATAGAAAATATTTACAGTTTCAAAACCAGAATGAAATATTATTCAAAAGAAGAATTAGTAGAAAAAATTTTAAAAAGATATATTTTAAATCCTTGGGGAGTATTATTTATCAAGCATAAAGAAAAACTCGCAGAAGACATTAAAAAAATAATTGATTCTATGAGTTCGAGAAAAATAATCAAAAATGAAATGTTAGTGCTTGGACAGTTGCTAGTTAATATACTTGAAGGTAATGATGATGCGAGATTACTTGCTAACAAGTTAATGGTAAAAGATTTTGATTCTATTACCGATAATCTAATTGATTCTGCAGGCATTAGAAAAATTATGCAAGAGAAAAAGATTACTGATATCAAACAACTTGCATTTGAAGAACTAATGTCGCTTGGTGATGTTTTAATTGAATCGCTGGAGACAGCGGTTACTGAAAAAAATCTGGGTCAAAATTCTCGTAAAGTATTTATGAATTCCGGTTTCGGAATTAAAGGATTGATCAGTTTCATTTTTTCTGCGCCTTTATTAGGCAATGCAATTACGAGCGCTGGTAAAATATATGGTATTAAGGTAGCTCAAAATGTTACTGCTCAATATATCGAATCACGCAATTTAACACCAAATATTGCATAATATCTAACGTAGATCAAAAACTGCAACTCCGAAATATAGAAACTATTTTATGAAAAAGGATTTATATGGCAAAAAGAAGAACAAAAAAGAAAATTGAAACAAAAATTTCAGAAGAAGTTAAAGTTAATGATGTTCCAGTAATCGATGAAATGATTATTGAAGAGCCAAATGCATCTGTGTCAGATGATGGTTTCCTAGCCGCTGAAGAAGAAATCAAAGAACCTGAAGTTAAGGTTTCGAAAAAAACAAAAGTGAAAGATTCAAATATCGATGATGGACTAATTGTAGAAAAAAAAGTAGTTAAAAAGGTTCATGTGCATGGAGGCAGATTCACCGTTTAATTTATGATATCAAACCGGGATGATTCCCGGTTTTTTTGCTTTTTTAAAAAATCAAAAAAAGGAGTAATTAATGGATGTTGAAAATTTTGAATTTATTGTATCATTTTTATTTGTGTCTATGTTTATTGTGTCAACTCTTATAGGCATTTGTGCAGCGGAAAATAATGAAGATAGCGCTGTTTGTTCAATATTGCCGCCTACATGGTTAGTTCTTATTGTTGGTTTTATTGTTGTTATGTCCAACGACCCATATCGCGAACTGAGAAAAGAGATTGAATCTTTAACACCGAAATTAACAAAACAACAGATAGCGAATAGCGGGCCGATCATCAAGGAAATATATAAAGAAATAAGGCTTCAAGAATATAAGAAAAAAATTGAAAAGGATTTCAATGAAAGAAAATAAAATTGTTGTTTTATCTGATGTAGAGCATGCTCTTAAGCGTGCTCCAATGTATATCGGCAGCACAAAACTAGAAACCATAAACAGACCAGTTATTGAGAATGGTAAAATATCTTTTAAAGAATTGAAATATGTACCTGCTTTATTTAAATTGATGCATGAATTATTAGATAATGCAATCGATGAATACGTGAGAACAGATGGCAAATATGCTAATAAAATTGATATTAAGATTGATAAAAAAACTTTTATTGTACGCGATAATGGACGCGGTATACCTATTCAACCCGCATACGACAGCCAAGGAAACGAGATACCAGATAGCTGGGCTCCATTAAATGCATGGACAAACTTAAAAGCTGGATCCAATTTTGAGGATGAAGAAGATAATACTACTCTTGGTAGTAATGGTGTTGGTGCATCGCTTGCGACTATTTTCAGTAAGCAGTTTATCGGCGAAACAGATGACGGTAAAAAACATTTTAAAGTAATTGCTAAAAACAATATGAATGAAGTTAAATATAATATTACTAAGAGTAAGAGGCAAGGCACAATTGTTTATTTTGAACCAGATTTCGAGAGATTCGAAGAAAATGAGATTCGCGATGTATATGTAAAATTGTTAGAATTTGATTTAAATTTTATAGCTATAACATATCCAGGAATCAAATTCACACTTAATGGCAAAGAAATTAAATTTAAAAGTATCCGAACTTTAAATAATGAATTATTTGACGGCAAATTAGAAATTGAAGAACGCGATGATATTGCATTGGCAATTATGAGTTCTTCAAACTGGAACGGAGGCTATCGAATTATACAATTTATAAATGGATTAAATGCATATCGCGGTGGTAAAACATTAGATTATTTAGAAAAGAAGATATTAGAGCCATTGCGTGATAAATTAGCAGTACGTAATAAAGGTATCACTCTTACAGATATCAAAAATAATATTTTATTTTTAAGCATTTGGCGAAATATGCCGAATCCAAGATTTGATACTCAGATGAAAGAATATTGTATAAATACGCCTTCGCAATTTTCCACAATTGCTAAACAAATACAGGATATTGCAAATTCAAGATTTATTGATCGCGTATATAAAAATAAAGAAATCATACAGCCTATTATTGATTTGCATAAAGCAAAACAACTAGTTGCTGAAAAAAAAGATTTAAAAAAAGCACTTAAAAATAAAAGTGAAAGTCCAAAACATTGGCCTGCAGTTAAAGAAAAAAAATATTTAATCATTACTGAAGGTGACAGTGCAGTTGGTTCGATTCTGGATGGTTTAGGAAGAGAAAGGTACGGATATTTTCCAATCAAAGGGAAAGTTAGTAACGTCATTAAAGATCCAAAAGCTCTACAAAAAGATAATGAGCTTTTAGAGATTATAAATATTATGGGATTTTTAGATAAACCGGACAATTACATTTACGAGAATCTAGTTTTCGCAACTGATGCAGATGCTGATGGTTCGCATATAGCAAGCTTATTATCTGCATTCATATATAAAGTTGCACCTGATATGTTAAGAAATGGTAAAGTATTCAGATTCCAAACCCCGGTTATTGTTGCATATAAAAATGATAAAATAGAAAAATTTTTCTTCACATTTGACGAATATAAAAATTATGTCAAAACGGCATCCAAAAATGTGAAATATGAATATAAAAAAGGTTTGGGTTCGTTAGAAGAAAGCGAGTGGGAATATCTTTTTGATAATTACACATTCGAAGATTTATTAATACCGTTGATTATAAAAGATGAAGAGGATGAAAAGGTACTGGATGCATGGATGAATGAAGATAGAGAATATAGAAAAGAAGCTATTAAAGAAGGATTACCTGATTTTAGCTTAGATGTGATTTAAGAGGATTTCCAATCCTCTTTTAATAAAAAAAATTAAAAGGAGCTATATGAGGATTATTTTTTTAGATATAGATGGTGTGTTGAATACATGGGGTCATGAAAATGCAACATATTTGAAATATCATTCTCATTGTGACCCGATTCTATTGTCTAATTTAGAAAAAATTTTAGAGTTCTTTGAAGACGCAAGAATCGTTATATCCAGTTCATGGGATTGGGAAGCAATAGAACTTTTTAAAGAAAACAAATTTACTTATTTACATAGAATCATAGATGTCACGCCTCGAGAAAAACGATGGCGAGGTGAACAAATTAAACAATGGTTGGACAACCATTTAAATGCAATCGATAACTATGTCGTTATTGAAGATGAAATAATTGATGTTTGTGGTGAATACTGTAATCTGATTCCTGTTGAAAGAGTAGTTGAAATAGATCATAAGCACGGTTTAACTGAAAATAAAATAGAAGAAGTGATTGAAAAATTGAAATAATTTAACACATTTTTTATAATAATGGGGAAAAAAGGATAGCGAATGAAAAAACCAATTGTTTTTGTGTGGGACATCGAATGGTGGCCTATCGCGTATTTAGAACCTGTGAGTGAATATTCAAGCGTTAAAGATGCAAATTCGATTTATCAAGTTGTTGAACTTCCTAATGAGCAAGCCAAAAGATTCGAAACATTTCTCAAGTACGCAAAAGAATATTTTTTTGAGATTTTTGAAAAAGTGGATCCATATAATAAAAACGATTTATTAGCTAGAATCGAGCAAGCTGATAAATTGTTAAAAAAATTAAAAAAGGAGTTATAATGTTTTTTAAGAACAAGAAAAAAGAAATAGAAAAACAAGTGACTGAATTACACGAACAAGTGATGAAACTGATTGATGAAAACGATTGGATGGAACTTTATAGTTTTGCTAGACTCGTAGAAACTGAAGTAAAGAATGGTTTAAATAAATACGGTTCGCGCGCCACTGAAGAAGAAATTGTGATGATTGAAACTATGAAATTAATGTGTGAGATTGTGCAAAAATTAATTAAAAAAATCCAAAAGGAATTAGATGGCTAAAATCACAAAGCTAACGACTTTAAAAGATTTTTTAAATGAGGAATTAAAAGATTATGCTATTTATAAAACGATGCAACAGCTTCCTCATTTTATAGACGGTTTATCACAAACGCAAAGAAAAATTTTGTGGGTATTAAGTAATCGATCGAATCAAAAAGTCAAAATTGCGGATATTTATTCATTAATATACAACGAAACAAACTATTTACACGGAGATCTTTCAGCTAAAAATGTTGCAAATAATCTAGCAGCTCCGTGGAATAACAATATTAATTTAATCGAATCCAGAGCTAATTTTGGTTCGAGAACAAACAAGTCTGCGGCTGCGGCACGTTATGCTAACACAAAATTTGCAGAAGTTTCAAAATTTTTATTTCCCGAAATCGATAAAAATATTCGTGATAAAGAATTTATGGAAGGCAAAGAAATTGAGCCGAAATGGATGAGCGC
>JAMOPB010000416.1 GCA_027064945.1 Candidatus Cloacimonadota bacterium | reverse complement strand
GTAATAGATGTATTTGTCTTTTATTGCAGGAAAATCTTGCTCAATGTAAGGAAAATCAATGTCAGAAAATTTGATAGGCTTGGCAGTTATGATCTTATCTGAGATTTTCCGTTTTAATAAATCTAGCAGTACGGATTCTCCGTTACCACAAATAATATGGTCAATCTCAGGAAAATTGTTAATCCACTTTTTCCAATTATAGCTAACTTCCGGTCCGCCAAGGACTATTTTTATATTTGGTAGAATTTTTTTCAGATCACGTAAAAGTTTTCCAATAATTTCCCCATTCCAAATATAAACGGATATGGCAAGCCAATCCGGTTTTGCTTGCCATATCTCTTCTAAAATTTCTCGCAAAGAATTGTTGATGGTTAATTCTAATAATTCTACCTGAAAATTGTGATGCAAAATAGCAGAACGCTGATACCTAAGTGCGAGGTTTGTATGAGTATAACGACAATTTATTCCAAGTAATATTACTTTTTCCATACGCTATGAAAACATCTCAATTGCTCTTTCCAAATCTTCAGGAAAATCGATTTCGATACATTTGATTCCTTCGGTAGGAACAGCTTTTAATATTTTATCCTTTGCTAATAAATCTACGGCATATTCAAAATAATTATTTGATTGTCCGTTATCAACGCCATATTGAAGATATTTTGCAAAATCAGGTAAAACATCTAAATTGAATTTTCCAATACCGATAAATTCGCCTGCACATTTTGGAATATCTAATTGTTTGGAAATTTCCAAGATTCTATAATCATCATCAATAATCATTTTAACTTCTTCTTCCGCGCAAGATTTTGTTTCTAACAAAAGTTGAGAATATTTGGAAGGCTCACTTATCTTTTCCAATAGATGTTTTGAAAAAAGAACATCAGCGTTGAAATAGATAAAATCATCATCGAAATGATCTCTGGCTAACCATAATGAATAAAGTGTGTTTGTTTTATCATAGATAGGATTTTCGATAAAAGTAACGTTTTTCTCATTTAATTTTTCTAAAATATGTTTTTTCATAACATCGATTTTATAACCTAAAACGATTACAAAATCTTCTATTCCAACCGCCTGACAACTATCTATTTGATGATGAATAATTGAGCTTTTACCAATCTTAATCATACTTTTAGGATTACCACCGGAAACACTTGCCAATCTGCTTCCCATTCCTGCTGCAAGAATTATTGCTTTCATAATACCATCCTTAATTTTTTTATATTTATCTTAAAAATGAAGATTATTGGTCAATACAATTTTTATTTGCGCCCGGAAATATACATTCCCACTTTATAAAATGATGAAATAAAAATTTTACGATTCAAGATGATTATGAAAGCTAGTATATCAGCTTGACAGAGAGATTCAGCTATTTTAAATAGTTCCACTTTCAAATAGGAGAAAATTATGATAATAGATTCTAGATATAAAGTGCTTAACAAATTGGGAACAGGTCTGTTAGCTACTGTTTTCAAGGTAAAAGATATTAGAACAGGCAATATTTACGCGCTTAAACTTTTTACGAATATTGATAGTAAAAGTTTGTATGAAAAATTTTCCGCAGAAAAGATGCACCATATTACCAAAATTCAACATCCAAATCTTTTTCATGTTATTGATTTCGGAAATGGTGGTAAACATATTTATTATATCAGTGAATTTTGTGACGGGAAAAGCCTGAATCAATTCAGATTTCGTTCCGGAACTATCGAACAGCTTTATGATATAATTATTCAAACTTGTTATGCGCTTTCCGCTTTGCATAGTCAGGAAATTATTCATCAAGATTTAAAACCTACAAATATAATATATAAATTGGAACAAAATGAAATCTCCTTGAAAGTGATGGATTATGGATTTACCAAAATTGATGTTGAGCGAAAGCAGCAAAATGTAAGCTCGGCTTTACCTTTTATTGCTCCTGAAATATATTTGGGAGAAGGTGCTGTTCCTCAATCGGATTTTTATTCTTTAGGTGTAATTTTATATAAAATAACTACAGGTGTTTTGCCATACACAACAGATCAAATATCAGGATTTATTGCCGGAAATCAATTTAATCTTCTTCCAAAATTTCCAAGAGAATTAAACGAACAAATTCCACGTGAGTTGGAAAGAATGATAATCCGCTTGTTAGAAAAAAATCCCGAAGATAGATTTCCTAATGTCAAAAGTATAATATCATTTATAAATCGAACACGCGGAACAGAGTATCCTTATTCAAGACAGCATTCAATAGTAAACAGTATAAGATTTTCCGATTATCTGGTAAGAAAAGAGTATGCCGAGCAATTGGAAAAATATTTGCCAATGGTTAATAATAATAATAATGGCAAAATTGTTGTATTAAAAGGTGGTAAAGGATTAGGAAAAACAAATACGATAACTCTTTTCCGATATAAGATTCTTAAAGAAGAATATTATACATTTAACTACCAATGTGGTCCAAAACATAAGGATCCATTTTTTGCTTTAATTAAGGAATTTTATTTTGCAACTAAGAATAATAAAGCTATCCATTCTTCTTTGGATGAGATATCAGATAAATTACGAGAATATCTTTTTGAATCTGAAGATAATGCATTAAATATTGCACAAGGCAAAAGTGAATTAGATCTGGATTTTGCTACCGCATCAAATTTTCTTTTCCGTTTATCGGAAGAGAAGCCTCTTATCTTTACTATCCAGAGAGGAGAATATTTAAGCTCTGAAGTAATTAGATTTCTAAATCATATTTCCAATGATATTAGTACTCTTCCAATTATGATTGTGCTTTCAATAAATGATCCTCGTAGTATTCAGGGTTTGGTGCATGCAGTAGAAGTAACTCTAAAACCTCTAAGTTTGGATGAAACAAAAAAATATGTAGGTAAGTTACTTAGCAAAATACCAAAAGAGGAATTTGTGAAACAACTTTGGATCCGCTCAAATGGTAATCCTTGGTTTGTGGAACAAATTCTGATAGACCTAACTAAAAATGAAATAATTCTTACAGAGGACGGAAAATTTAATTTTGATGTAAATTTGGATGACTATGTGTTACCAGCTGAGTTGATGCGGGATATTAAAGAAAAAATTGAACATCTTTCAGTGGATTCTTACAAAAAATTACAAAAACTAGCTTTGATAAAAACTCCATTAAATAAAGATTTGTGCAAATATATATTAAATATTGAGGATAAAGAATTTTTCTTTTTTATCAAAGATTGTGTTGATAGTGAAGTTATGAAAGAAGAAAATGATAAACAAATTTTCACTTTTAAAGAAATCAATGAACATTTTGTTGAGATAGCAGATCAAGGTGCACAGGAAGCTGTATCTCAAACGATATTAACTTATTATCATGATAAACCGATTGATGATATGGAAACGATAAAAGCTCTTATTAGTCATGCGGAAATCGTTGGAGATGTAATAGCTATTAAAAGATTCAATTATCAATATTTGAATTTATTGACAGATGAAAATCTATATGAAGAAGCTTTCCGCGTTATATCTAAGATTATCAAAATTGATTTCGAAAACCAAAATGAAATTTCTGAGGCAGATAGAATTCGAGACCTATATAAGTTTATAGAACTTTCAGAGTGGATTACCGATTCTAATATAGACGAATCTTTACGTAAGACTATTATGCATTTGGAGGATAGTTCAGAAAAGAATTTTATTTTAGGCTCATATTATATGCAGCATAATAAATATTCTTTCGCAAAATCACGTTTAGAGAAAGCTCTGAAAATGTGTGTAACCGGGAAATTTAAAGTAATTATCTTAATAAAATTGTGTGAGTTATATCTTAGTTTAAGAAAATATGATTTGGCTCTTTCAGTAATTAACCAACTTACACAATTCAGTGTGTCATCAGATTTGAAAATTTCAATTGTTGATTTGCAAGCTCGTTATTTTTTACAGAAAGGTCTTATTGATGAAGGTGTAAATTTAATTGAAGAATTTTTACCTCAAATTGATACGGGAAATGATCCGAATTATTTTGTGAAATTAGGGAAAATTCATAATACGCTTGCTGTACTGTACCGTCAGAAAAAGAATTATTCCGATACTATAAAGAATTATCATATTACCAGAAAGATATGGGAAAAAGTACGTTATAAAAGAAGTCTTTCTACTATTTATAACAATTTAGGTGATATTGCTTTAGTTCAAGGTGATACAAAAACAGCTATTGATTTTTTTGATATGGCAATGAAGCATAGTGTAGAAAGTAATAATATTAATCATATTTTGCTTACAAATCTTAACTATGGTGAAGCTTATATAAAATTAGGTGCTTTTTCTAAAGCAGAAGAATATCTATTAAAAGCAAAAGAGTTGTCAGAAACTTTAGAGAGCAGACCTTTTTATGAATCAATTATAAATAATTTGGCAAATGCAAGAAGTAAAGTGCATAATTTTAATTATTATTATTCATTTATAAAACAAAATGCGTCTTATCTGATAAAATGCGATTTTTCAAAAATTACACCTTTGGAGAAAAGCTATTTCTATTATCTAATGGCAATTGGTAATTTTGAAAAAATTGAGAATCTTTTATTTAGATATAAAAATAAATTTCGAGAAGAAAAAGAAGTAGAATTCTATAATCAAATTTATGGTTATACCTTATTGGAAAATAATAGATTAAATGAAGCGAGAGAAAGTATAGACAGAGCTTTGCATTATTCCAAACAAGATAAAAGCGTTTATGCACAGATGATTGGTTACTTGCGTTTAAATGAATTTTATTTAGCTGTAAACGAGGTAGAAAAAGCGGAAGAATATTGTGAAAAAGCAAAAGAACTTTGTAGCAGATATAATTTCTATTATTGGGAACAAGTTACCGATATGCTTATGGCAAAAACTCAACTCGCTGATCCTAAAGTTACATTAAGATTAATTATCAGGAAATTGGAAAATGTGTTGAATGTTTGCAAAGAAAATGACTTTTTCCAATTAGAAATTGAGATTTATGGATATTTTATTCAGATATATTCACACCTAAAAGTTAAGAAAACTGTTAATAAATTGTTCAAAATTTATAGAGAGAAGATTGTGCGAGCAGCTGTCGGAATTCCGCCAAAAGATCGTGAATCTTGGTATCATCACACCAAATATTATTTGGAAAATCCACATGATTTCCAAACCATAAAAATAGCTTCTCGTGCAAATAGAAACATTAAATGGGAAGAAGAACTATATTCCGTAGTAAAATTAAAAGAGGTGAAACGAATAAAATTCTTCATTAATAAAGTAATTATGAATCTATTCTCACCTGATTTTTTTGCTGTAATCTTGTTTGAAGAGTTGCAAGGAAAAACTGATCCGTTCTTATCTTATAAAATAGATACAGATAAATTATACCAACCGCTATTTTTGAAAAAATATGCAATTTGTAAGGATTCTAAGAAAATTCAGAAATTGAAACATGAAGATAGGCACATTGTATTTATGCCTTTGATGATAAATTCTAATTTTGTTGGAGTAATGGTTTTAGCTGATGCAGGAGAATTGGAATTTCAAAGATATGAATTAAAAATCATGGAAACTCTCAGATTGCATTTAACAGCAATCTTGCTTAGAATAAATGATTTCGCTGAACTAAATTATGATATGAATCTTATGCATAAAATGATGCGAATGACTCAAAAATTCTTCTCAATAAAAAATTCTAATAAATTGAATCAAGAAATTATTGAGTTTACTCTGGATTTTATCGGCGCTTCACGTGGCTTCTTTATCTCTAAAGATGAAAATGAAAACTATATATATGAAGTTGCGATGGATACTTCTAAGCACATAATTAGCAAATATTCCTACATAAACACAGATGTGATAAGCGAAGCTCAAAGACAAAAAAAACCGATTTATATTAATGATATTATCCAAGATAACAGCTGGGAATCTGCAAGTTACGGATTAGATGTATATTGTGCTCCTGTAATTGTAGATCATAAAATAACCGCATATATTTATTTTGATAACTTAAATAATACAGATCAGGAACTGCACATAAATAAGGAATTTATGAATATGCTGCATAGTCAAATCTCTGTGGCTTATAAAAACACTCTTGAGTATGAAAAATTAAAAAGAAAAAATCGTGAAATCAAAGATTTGGATGAAATGAAAAACGATTTTATTAATATAGTTTCACATGAATTGAAAACTCCTTTGGTTACTTTAAAAGGATATTCAAAAAAGATGGATAAATTGGATGTTCCCGATGATGCGAAAAATATGATTTCTGTTATGCAAAAAAATATTAATAAATTGTATTACAGAATCAATGATATAGTAAATTACAGCAGATATCGTCAGGTGAATAAATTAGAAATAAATCCTACCGATCTGCGAGATGTTCTTAGCTTGATTGCCGAAGAATTGGCAGAAATTTCCAAATCAAGAAATATGCAATTAAAAACAGAATTGGAAGATGGCCTTCCTCCTGTGAAAATAAATTGGGAAGCGTTCCATTTGCTTATTATGAATCTTGGATTAAACAGTATCAGATTCACAAAAGATTTTGGAACGATTATTATCGGTGCCAGAATGTCTGCTTTCCAAAGAGAAGAAATAAATAATAAACCTTCTGTAGTTATTTATGTTCAAGATAATGGCATTGGAATTCCGGAAAAAGAGCTTAAAAATGTATTCCAAAAATTCTATGAATTGAATGATATTTATTCTCATCGTTCAGGTGAAATTGAATATAAATCAAGTGGATTAGGGTTGGGATTAGCTACTGCAGAACTTATCACAAAATTGCATAAAGGTAAAATTTGGATAAATAGTAAAGAAGGTCAGGGAAGCACTGTGTTTGTTGCTATCCCATTATAAAATAGGAAATTATGAAAAGATTATTGAAAAAACTGTTTGGTCAATCTACTGAAAAAGAGGTTGTTGAATTTACTAAGATTATCAGAGCCGGAAAGCAACTAGCGGTTTGTGCTTCGGAAGATATTTTCATTAATTATCAACTGGTTAGCAGATTGTGCAGCTGGGCAACTTATTATATGAAAATTGATTTATTTTTTAATGAAAATGAATTGCAATTTTGGAAGAAAGTTCGCTTACCTGAAAACCTCGAGATAAAAAATATAGCTGATTTGAGCGAAGTTGAAAAAAGATTTATTATCAATTTTTCCGATAATAAAGAGACAAATAATATTTTGGAAGAGAAGAGAAATTGTGTAATTTCCGATATTGATAATAGATATAATCTTATTTTTGATCCATTTCTTGATGATGAAATATCATTGCTAATTAAATTGGAAGAATTTTATCCTGAATTTGAATTTGGTTTCACAACGCTAAAAATGATCGATTTCCCCGTAGAACATTCAAATGCTTTTATCTTGGATATCGGTAATAAAGTTCCAAGTAAAAAATGTTTGGTTCTGATTGATAATCTTAAAAAAGATTTTGATCCGGATATCTATCTTGTCGGACCCGAGTTTAACACAGCTGAATTTGTTTCGCTTAAAAAATTTCCAATGCCCAATATTGCCGAAAAATATCGCATCGCTTTTTCAGGGAAAATTTTTATTACGGATGATGCGAAGACAGCTTTGCTTTTTGATAAATTTGATATAAAATTAATCTATATAGGAAAAGAGAAATTGGAGAATATTCTTACAATTGATCCTTTAAATAATTTTGAAATGAAAAATAGTATTGCAGATTTGCTAAAACGGAGAACCGATGTTTAAAAAGATTCTTACTTCTATTTTTATAATGTTTTATGCTTTTTCTCTGCTTGCCGGAGAAATTGATGATTTGAAGTTTGCTGCAGGTCTATTTACCGACGGAAATGATAAATTAGCCGAAAGTGAATTGATTAATTTTATAAAAAATTATCCTGACAGTAAATTTGAAAATGATGCTAAATACTTATTGGCAAACTCTTTGTTACGTCAAAAAAAATATACTGAAGCGCAGAAATATCTAAGCGAGCTATATCGATTAAATTATAATCCCGCTTTGCAATCTGAGATTTTGCTTAGTTTGGCGCAAAGTTATTTCTATTTGGAAGATTATTCCAATGCTACAAAATATTTCTTGCAATTCAAAAAAGAATTTTCACATCACGATCAGATTTCGGAAGCTTTCTATTTTTTGGGTAAGATAGAAGAGCAAAAGGGTAATAATGAAGAGGCATTAAAATATTATATTGATGCTTATAATGTAGCTAATATTGCTAAAA
>JAMOPB010000415.1 GCA_027064945.1 Candidatus Cloacimonadota bacterium | reverse complement strand
ATCAAAAATGCCTTGATTATCCACTTCATCCAACGCAGTAGAATATCCTGCATAAACAAAATAATCATCCATAAATTCCCATTTTAGATTGGAAAATAAACCCACATGCTTTGTAAAACCTGCATCCAATTGTTCATAAGAATTAAAGCCCAAACCGTTAGTTAAACTACATTCATTTGATAGATTTATAGAGAATTTTATATTCCCCAACAAATAGTCATTATCGTTTCGATAAATAATGTTTTCTCCATCTTCATCTAAAATTTCAGTTATAAATTCTTTTTCAAAATCCAAATAATGAATTTTACTTACATTAACACTGTAACTGTAATGATATCCTAAATCGCCCCAAATACTGAAATTCAAGTTACGTTTCACATAATTTTTTAATCTTTCAAAATGAAGCCCCAGACCTTGTGAATAACTTGCATTCATACCAAGCCCTGAAAAACCGAAATAACCAATTCCAGCTGAATAATTATTCCAATTAATATTTTTCATAAGATCTTCATAATAGTATTTCCCGCTGTTTGCATTAGTCCAAAAATTCAAATCAAATCTTGTACCAAACCAAAGATTGCAACCGGCATTTGTTGAGCCAAAATCATTCGAGTCGGTTTGTATATTATAATCAGTCCAGCCGGAAATTCCGATTTGTTCAAAAATTCCACCTTCATCAAAATCATAATCGATATCTAAGTTTATATTAGAATAGGAATAATTATTCTCAAAGATTCTTCCCATCAAAGCAGTTAATCCGTCATCCATTCGCCCAAGTTTAACGCGAAAATCAATAATTTCAGAATCAAAAGAATATCTTGTAAAAAATTCAGAGCCATATTTGGATTTGCTGTCTCTATCAACAAATGAAACATTTGCACCAAGCTCAATCTCAGATTTTTTAGAAAATTCGTAAACTGATTCTATGTGCATAACTTCATTATGAAAATCATCATTGAAAGTGCTGAGAAATGTTGATTGCAAAGATGCTTTATCATTTGAAATTTTATAGGCAGCTAAAGAATAATAATCATCAGCATTATTAACTGATTCTCCATTTTTCACTTCTTTATCTTGCGATATCAAAAATCCAAAACTATAATTTTTACCATTCCCGGTTAATTTGGTAGCGAAAATTGGTTGCATCAAATTTCTGCTATAAAACAGTTGTTCATTAACACCAAAAACATCGATATCTTCGGTGAAAAAGAAACGATTTTCTTGAAAATAAGGAGCATAACGAATATTGAAATTATCTTGTTCATCATCCATAGGAACATCAGAGAAATCCGGTTGGATGGAAATTTTCAATTTGGTAGAAGTTGTAGGATTATAAGAGATATCAACTCCAATATTTTCATCAAATTTCGAAAATTCATTATTCATTTTATCATATTTTTGAACAAAGTAAGGTCTTATTTTCAAGTTCGAAAGAGTAGTAATTTCTTCGGTTAACTGAATATCCTCAGCTACCAAAAAATAATCTTTCCCCATTTTTGTTGTAGTGTA
>JAMOPB010000414.1 GCA_027064945.1 Candidatus Cloacimonadota bacterium | reverse complement strand
TATTGGATTTTGTTTAAAGAAATATTTCAAAGGGTAATAAATGATTATCGTGCTCCAAAGGAAAAAAAAATAAAAAAGGTTCTATCTTGGATACAATTAAAGACCTTCTGTTGTTTAGAGCAAACTTTGCAGAAGTTTGGGGTAAATCTACCAGGCAATGTTTAGGACAATGAACGCAGGGGATTTAGCTGCAATTGAAAATTATGTGGAATTTGCTGGTACAGATATGATTGGACTTTTACCGTCACTTCAAACTGGTATGGGCATATTAAGTGGTTTAGGCGTACCCTTCCCAATGGGGGTTGAAGTTAAATAGGAGATGTAACTTATTTTTCAATTTCCTCTTTGTTCATTGTTCACTACTCTACTGTTCACAATTTTCCAAACTCCTCTTGCCATTTATTAATTAGTGTTTTAATAAAAAAATTATGGAAAGAAAATACAGCCAGAATCCTCATGACGCATTTGTGCAAAAGATTTTCTCGCACAAAGAACAAGCTGAAGATTTCTTAAGGAACTATTTGCTTCAAAATATCTGCAAATTAATTGATTTTAATTCTCTTGCCATTGTCAAAGATTCCTTTGTGGATGAAGATTTAAAAAAACATTTCTCTGATTTACTCTATGAAGTTCAGACAAACTCCAGAGAAGGCTTTATATATTTACTTTTTGAGCGCAAAAAAGCACTCCTCAAAGAATTACTGCTCTGCAGCTTCTCAGGTACATGGTCAAAATCTGGTGGTTATTCGTTCGTGCCTCTTTTTTTCTATCTTCCTTATTTTTGCATCCTAAAACTTTATCTCAGTTATGGAGAAGGAAATGGAACCAAGAGGGTTATAAAGGGTTAAAAGGTAAAGGAAGAGGAAAATGGATTATTTGTCTTAAATTTTTTAATAAGTCGGATGGAGGGGATATATTAATGAAAATTTTTGTTTTAGGAGCTGGTGCATTGGGCAGCCTTTTGGGTGCTAGACTGTCAAAAAAAAATGAGGTGCTTTTATATTCTACTAATCAAAAACATATGCAAGAGATAAAAGATAATGGGCTAAAAATTGAAGAATTAAACAACGAAATACAAACATACAAGTTGAGAGTTCTTTTAGATCCTGAAAAATTGAATTTTTCTCCTGACCTCGTTCTTGTTACTTTGAAAACTTATGCTACATATAGAGGAGTAAAGTACATAAAAAATAAGTTAAAAGGAGATCCCTTGTATCTTACTCTTCAAAATGGAATAGGCAATGTAGAATTGTTATGTAGTTTGCTTTCAAAAGACAGAGTAATAGCTGGAATAACTGCCCAGGGCGCCACATTTGTTAGACCAGGATATATCCGTCATGGAGGAAATGGTGTAACATACATTGGTGAAATTGAAGGAGATCCCACTGAAAGGATTCATAAAATTGTAGAAAATTTTAATCAGTGTGGAATAAAATGTTCCGAGACAAATGAAACAAAGAAACTGATCTGGCAAAAACTGTTGATAAATATTGGAATTAATGCAATTACA
>JAMOPB010000413.1 GCA_027064945.1 Candidatus Cloacimonadota bacterium | reverse complement strand
ATAATAGCGGAACATTAATTCCCAATGACAGCATAAATTTGCCACTTGCATTAAATTCTAACGACTTGGCATTAGGAGATTATACAGCTTATATCAACATTTTCAGTAATGATCCAAATAATCCATCAGTAAATGTCCCAATCTTACTTAACGTAATTTCAGCAGAAAATGAACCAACCTGGGAAGTTGTAAATTATAATTCAGGATCAATAACTATCTATAGCAAAATAGTAATAGATGGCTATATAGCAGGTTCAACGGATCTAATTGGAGTATTTGTGAATGATGAATGTCGCGGAAAAGGTTACCCCGAAGTTTTAGAAGGAGAATCTACTCTTGTCCTTAATGCAAATTCCATAGGGACTAACGAAATTTTTAATTTTAAAATCTATGATAGAAGCAATGATGAGATTAGAAATTATCCAAACACATTAAATCTTACATCAGGTGACATTGTAGGCTCATCACAAAATCCATTTTATATTTCCGTAGGTTCATTACATACTCCGCAAAGATTTGAAATTACAAAATCGGACAATGGAATTTCTCTTAGCTGGGAAGCTGTATATGGTGCAAAACGTTATCGCATAGAACGCTCTACAAATGCGATAAGCGGATTTACAGAAATTTCTACTACAACCGATACTTCTTATATCGATCCAATTGGTAATTCCGATAAATATTTCTATAGAGTTATCGCCGAAGATTCCAATTAATTTTTCTTCTCGTCACATCAACTTCTTTATAGTTGATGTGACTTTTATTAAATACGCTTTTCAATAATTAATTAAAACAGTAAAAGCACATTTATATTGAATAGGTGGAACCGGTATTCTTTTTCATCAAATATCCGTGTTTATTCGTGCAATTCGTGGACAAACAAATTTCGCAAAATCGGAATTTTATAAATTCATTATTTCAACTTTATTTTTTTAATCACTTTTTAATTATATAGGTTTATGCGAAGTAAATTTTATATATAAATAATTAGCTTTACGATTTTCTAAACGTATCAGTTTTAGATTTCTTATGAAAAGAAAACAAAATTTAGAAATAAAAAAAGTGGAAGAAAAAATCGCTGAAGCAATAATTGGTAGCGAATTTGAAAAACATGTTTTTTTAGTAGGCGGTATAATCCGAGATGAGCTATTAAATCGCCTTAACAATGATATGGATATTGTAGTGGATCTACCTAATGGCGGAATACGTTTGGCAAAATTCCTACACAAAAAAAGGATAAGTTCATATCCTGTGATATTTGAACGTTTCGGCACATCAATGATTATAATCGATCATCATAACGTTGAATTAGTAATGACTCGCAAAGAATTTTACTTTAACAACAGCAGAAAACCCGAAGTAGAAGTAGGTTCTTTGGAAGATGATGCGATTCGACGAGATTTCACAATTAACGCATTATACCGACGAGTAAATGACAACAAAATTTTAGATCTCACCGGCAAGGGTATTTCCGATTTACAAAATAAATTATTACGCACAACGAACGATCCGGTTT
>JAMOPB010000412.1 GCA_027064945.1 Candidatus Cloacimonadota bacterium | reverse complement strand
AAATCCCGAAATTTATCAGATTTTAACAAGCGAATGGTATGCTTTGCCACGCTCTCCGCTTGTAATGGAAGTGCAAGTAGATAACAAAGATTTTATCATCATCAATAATCATTTTAAAGCAGGTGGTGATGCTGATGATTTAGCACGTCGCCGAGAAGGTTCGGAAATATTGCATCAATATATCATCAGCCATTATGATGCCGAGAATGTAATAGCTTTAGGAGATCTGAACGATCAGCTTACAGACAGTAATCAAATGAATGTTTTCTTACCATTTTTAAATGATACGGATAATTTCTTATTTGCAGATTATAGTTTGGAAGTTGCCGGAGTAGAAAATTATTCCTATCCTAATTGGCCAAGCCACTTGGACCATATTCTTATCTCAAATGAACTTTTTGATGAATTTACTCAGGAAAATTCCGATATCCAAACCTTGCATGTTGATAATTTCTTCATAAATTTTGATCAATATGAAGAAAATGTGTCTGACCATTTACCGGTCGGAATAAAATTATTTTTGAATTAAACTAGGAGAATAAGAAAAATGAAGAAAACATTACTAACCCTTTTTGCTCTGCTTATAATTATCTCAATTTGGGCGGAAGATAATCAAGAAAACAAAGAAGATAAAATTCCTTGGATAAAATATGAAAAATTATCTGTAGGTACGGATTCCAGCTTAGAAGTTATGACTTGGAATATACAAAATTTTCCTAAACATAAATTTACTGTAGAACTTGCTGCTAAAATCATTTCATCTATTAATCCTGACGTGATTGGCTTACAAGAGATGGAATCGGATGAAGATTTCTATAAGATGCTAAAAAAATTACAAGAATTAGAGCCTAACTCCGATTGGAAAGGCTATCGTGCTACTTCAGATAGTTGGGATCAAAATTTAGCTTATTTATACAAAGCTTCTGTTTTGGAAAATGTAAAAATTTATGAAATCTATACCGATGATGAAAAATATCATTTACCGTTTCCTCGCAAACCACTCGTAATGGAATTTGATTTTAATGGTGAAGATTTTGTTATCATCAATAATCACTTCAAAGCGAGAACAGGTAAGAAAAATGAGGATCGTCGTCGAAAAGCTGTTCATTTAATAAAAGAATATATCGACACAAAATTACCGAATCAGGAAGTTTTTGTTCTTGGCGATATGAATGATAGTATTACTGATGAAGCAGATAAAAATGTATTTACTGAAATTCTTAATGACACGATAAATTACAAATTCACAGATCTTGAGATAGCTTCTGATCCTATGGAAAATTGGTCTTATCCTTATTGGAAATATCGCGGACACCTGGATCATATTCTTATCACCAACGAGCTGTTTGATGAATTTTCCCATAAAAATTCCGATATAAGAGTTATACCATTAGATAAATTCACAGAAGGTGGAAATGATGGAACTTATAAATATATTACAGATCATCGACCTGTAATTTTAAAATTAGCGATGTAACAAAAAATTAAGGACGGCATCTCTTGAAGCCGTCCTTTTT
>JAMOPB010000411.1 GCA_027064945.1 Candidatus Cloacimonadota bacterium | reverse complement strand
CTTTCCGAATATTCACAACGCTCGTTAACTAATTATTTGGAGTGTTATTTTGAATTGGAAGAATATCAAATGGTGATATTATTGGGCGGAAGATTGACAAAGAGTTATCCGGAAAATAAACAAATTCCCGAGATTAAATATTTAATGGCTGATGCCTATCTAAAGGAAAATATGATTTCCGAAGGTGAAAGTTTATTATCTGAAATTATTGAAAAATATCCAAAATCAAATGCAAAATGGAAAGCAATTCAACTTAAAATAGCACGAATAGAAAAAGAGCAGGGAACAGAAAAAGCCGCAATTGAAATGGCAAATTTGTTATCGGGAGATATTCCAAGACTTTTTGAAGAAGAGCTGCGTTTACAATTGAGTGAATACTATTTTGAATTAGGAAATTATTCGTCAGCACTTGCACAATTAGAGAAATTAAAAAACAAATTTAACAGTTCGGAAAATTTAGATAAGGTAATCACAAAATTAAATTTTGCCCGTTTGAAGTTAGGGCATTTTGCAGAAATTTCAGCATCTTATGAAGAAAATAAAAAAATATTCCGAACAAGCAAATTACGCGCAAAATATGAATTACTGGTTGCCGAAGCATTTTTGGAAGAAGATAAAATTGCTGAAGCAGAAAAATTTATCGAGCAAATTCTTAAATATGCCGATTCTGAAAAAGATAAATATCAAGCCGGATTTTTACAGGCTGTTTTATTTGAAAAGAAAGGTAAATTGCAATCCGCAACATCAGCTTACAAAAAATTGTTAGATTCTTCATTGGCAGATAGAGATTTGATTTTAATGCGTTTGGGAAACATCTATTTTGAAAATTTTGGGAATTACACATTAGCAAGAAAATACTACCAACAAATTTTCCTTAATTCAGATAATATTAATAATGTGCAAAAAGCTATCTATAAATCGGCATTATGCTCGGAAACTTTAGGAGATTTCTCTTCAGCAGTAAAAGAATTGGAGCAGATAGATTTATTATCGGTTAGCGATAAATTCCTAAAAAGAAATATTAAAGATAAATTGAATTATCTGAAAAAATATAGAACTCAGGATTATAAAAAAGCTTTTGAAAATTTACTTACTGCTATGTATAATTTTATGGAAGATAATAATAGTACAAATTTAAAAAGCGAAATTGTAACGATTTTATCGGAAGATTTGAAAGAACAAAAACAAAGCTTAGAGCTTATTTCCAATGAAAATAATGAACTGATTATTTATAAGAAAACAAAAATTCTTATTGATTTGGCGAATCGTTATAAATTGGAAATGAATAGCTCGGAAGCTGAGAAATATCTTCAATTAGCCAAAGATAATTTAGCGCACGTTTTAAATGAAACTTGGAAAACTGAATTGGATATTTGGCTATCTTTAGCCAAAACAGAAGTTGTGGATGATAGTATTATCCAAAAAATAAAAAATTATCTCCAGAAAAATCCAAATGCAGAAGCTGCTAATCTTTTTAGATTAATCGGTACTGAGTATTATTGGGATAATGATAATGAT
>JAMOPB010000410.1 GCA_027064945.1 Candidatus Cloacimonadota bacterium | reverse complement strand
AATCAGCTGTAACTGTTCAGCAAAGATATTATACAAACGCTCAACAACAAGTGCCTCTTGAAACACACCAATCTACTGCTTATATTGATGTTCAAGGAAGATTGAATATTATCTCTTCAACTCAAAATCCATATCATACTCGTAGAATTATTGGCGAAGCTTTGGATCTACCTCTTAGAGATATCCGCGTAGTAAAACCAAGAATTGGCGGTGGTTTCGGTGCTAAACAACAAGTTCATAATGATATTTTCTGTGCAATTGTAACTTTGAAAACTCAAAAACCTTCCATCTGTATTTATTCTCGACAAGAAGTGCAAGAAAACACATTTACTCGTCATGAAATGCGTATTGATATTGGATTAGGTGCTGATGAGGAAGGTAATATTGAAGTTGTTGATATGGAAGTATTATCCAATACAGGTGCACATGGTGAGCATGCTCTTACCACATTCATGGTTGCAGGTTCCAAAATTTTACCTATCTACAATAAAGCAAAACATCTTCGCTTTGAAGGTAGAGTTGTTTACACAAACCGTTGTCCTGCCGGTGCATATCGAGGATATGGTGCTCTGCAAGCAAACTTTGCAATGGAATCCGCTATCCGTGAATTAGCAGAAAAATTGAATATGGATCCAACAGAATTAAGATTGAAAAACTGCATCAAAGAAGGTGAAGGTTCTCCTGTATTCCAAGTAATGGGAGAAGGTGGAGAAGGTATAGCCCAAGTTATGGAATCTTGTAAATTAGATTACTGCATTGAGCGTGGTAAAGAATTAATTCAATGGGATAAAAAATTCCCAAGAGTTGAAGTTTCTGATACAAAAGTTCGAGCTGTTGGAAATGCAATTGCCATGCAAGGTTCAGGAATTCCTCTTTTAGATATGGGTTCAGCTATTATCAAGTTAAATGATGATGGATTCTTCAATTTAATGATGGGAGCCACAGATTTGGGTACAGGCTCTGATACTGTTTTATCTCAAATAGCAGCTGAAGCTATTGGTGTTGATGTAAGCAGAATCGTTATTACTGCATCCGATACAGATCTCACTCCTTATGATGTGGGTGCTTATGCTTCTAGTACAACTTTTGTTTCCGGCAATGCTGCAAGAAAAGCCGGTTTGAATATGCGCAGAAAACTAATTACTGAAGCTGCAAGAATGTTGAATGCCATTCATGAAGATGATGTTGTATTTGATGGAGAAAAATTCTATCTTATTGATGATGAAAAAAATCAAATTACGCTAAAAGATTTATCTACTAGATTATATTACACCGATGGTGAGCATATGAAACAATTAGTTGCTCATGGTTCTAATACAAGTCCAAAATCTCCACCACCATTTATGAGTGCATTTGTGGAAATTGAATTGGATAAAGAGACCGGTGAATATGATATTTTGGATTATGTAGCAGTTGTTGATTGTGGAACTACAATTAATCCTAACTTAGCTAAAATCCAAGTTGAAGGTGGATTATTGCAAGGTATCGGAATGACTGTAACTGAAGATGTTCAATATTCCGATAAAGGTAAAATGTTAACTAATACCCTTATGTATTACAAAATCCCCAATAGAAATGACGTTAAGAAATTAACAGTTGAATTCGCAGATAGTTATGATCCTGCAGGACCTTTTGGCGCAAAATCAGTTGGTGAAATTGGAATCGATACTCCGCTTGCTGCAATAGCAAATGCCGTATATAATGCTGTTGGTGTGAGAATAAAATCTATTCCGATAACTCCAGAGAAGATCTTGATGGCTATGCACGATAAAAAATAAATATTAGGGAGAAATTATGTTAGAAAAGTTGTTTAAATTAAAAGAACATGGCACAACAGCCAAAATTGAAATTATCGCAGGTATAACAACCTTCATGACAATGGGTTATATTCTTATCGTGAATCCATCTATTCTATCAAATGCCGGTATGGATTCCGGTGCAGTATTTACAGCTACAGCTTTATCAGCTGTAATTGCAACTTTAGTAATGGCATTCTATGCAAATATGCCTTTTGCTTTGGCTTCCGGAATGGGATTAAATGCTTTCTTTGCTTACACTGTAGTTTTGCAGATGGGCTATTCATGGCAATTTGCTCTTACTGCAGTATTTTTAGAAGGTATTATCTTTATTTTGATGACATTCTTTAAGTTACGTGCCGCTATTGTAAATAGTATTCCGCATAATCTGAAGCGAGCTGTTTCAGTTGGTATTGGTCTTTTTATTGCCTTTATCGGATTGCAAAACGGTGGAGTAATTGTTGATAATCCTGCTACACTTGTATCTATTGGGCATTTAACATCAAGTGCTGCTTTGCTTACTATTATAGGTATTATTTTTACCGGTTTTTTGTTGGCACGAAATGTTAAAGGTGCTTTGCTTTACGGTATATTGTTTTCTACAGTAGTAGGTATTCCAATGGGAGTTACTCAAATTCCTGAAAATTTCAGTATTTTTAGTCTTCCACCATCATTAAGCCCGGTATTCTTCAAATTTGATTTTAGTAATATTTTCTCTTTTGATATGCTTATTGTTCTTTTCACATTCCTCTTTGTAGATCTTTTTGATACTGTGGGAACTTTAATTGGTGTTTCTACAAAAGCCGGAATGGTGGATAAAGATGGTAACCTTCCTAATGTACATAAAGCATTATTGGCTGATGCAGTTGGTACTACTGCAGGTGCTGTTTTAGGAACCAGTACAGTAACAACTTATGTGGAAAGTGCTGCAGGTGTAGCTGAAGGCGGAAGAACAGGTCTTACTGCTCTTTCAACTGCTACATTGTTTGCATTATCTTTATTCATTGCTCCACTCTTGCTTATGGTTCCTTCTGCTGCTACTGCTCCTGTTCTTATAATCGTGGGATTATTTATGATGAGCCCGATTAAAGAGATCGATCTTGATGATTATACAGAAGCTATCCCTGCTTTCTTAGCAATTATTATGATGCCATTAGCTTATAGTATTGCTGAAGGTATTGTTTTTGGTATGGTTTCTTATGCAATACTAAAAGTGATTACAGGAAGATATAAAGATGTAACAATATTAGGCTATATTGTAGCTGCTCTCTTTATCTTAAAGTATATCTTCTTAGTATAATTTTATCGGGTCGGAATTTGAGTAATTCGATTCCGACCCACAAATATTTTTAAAAAAAATGAGGAATTATGGATACAAAATATTATTTCGAATGCACAACTTGTGGGAAAACTTATTTACCTGATGAAATTGAATATGTTTGCCCTGAATGTGAAAAAGCAAGTAATCCCGATGAACCACCAAAAGGTATATTAAAAACAATTTATAATTATGAAAATATAAAATCTTCTTATAAGAAAGATAAGCTTTATGACAAATTAAGAAAAAATGAATTTGTCGATTTGCTTCCGATTAGTTCACCAAAATATTTTTCAATGTTAAAAGTGGGGAAAACCCCTTTGTATAATGTGAATAAAATTGAGAATAAACACCTGTCATATCGTTTGTATTTAAAAGATGAATCACAAAATCCAACATATTCTTTTAAGGATCGTGCTTCAAGTTTGGTTTCTGCTTATGCGAAAGAACATAAGATCAATAAGATTGTTGCCGCATCAACAGGTAATGCAGGATCATCTTTAGCAGGAATTTGTGCAGCGCAAGGGCAAGATGCTATTATCTTTGTTCCCAAGGCAGCTCCTAAAGCAAAACTTACACAAATATGTATGTATGGTGCTAAATTGATTCCTGTTGATGGTACTTATGATGATGCTTTTGATTTAAGCATGGAAGCTACTAAAAAATTCGGTTGGTATAATCGTAACACAGCATATAATCCATTTACTATCGAAGGTAAGAAAATAGTCTCTTATGAAATATTCCAACAATTACAAAAAACAGCACCGGATAAAGTATTTGTACCGGTTGGCGATGGCTGTATTATTTCCGGAGTATTCAAAGGCTTTGAAGATTTATTAAAGTTGGGATTGATCTCTAAAATGCCGGTAATTATAGCTGTTCAATCAGAAAAAAGTGATAATATTGTAAGAAATTTAAAAGAAGAAAAATTTGTTTCAAAACCAAGTAATACTGTAGCTGATTCGATTGCTGTTGATCTTCCTAGAAATTATTGGATGACAAAATTATTTATGGAAACTTATTCGGCAGAAGGTTGCATTGTAAGTGATGAAGAAATTTTATCAGCATCTAAGAAAATTAGTGAAAATTTTGGATTGTTTTCCGAACCTGCAGCAGCAGCAGCTTTTGCTGGATTATGGAAATATCAGAAAGAGAAAAAACTTAACCCGGGAGAAAAAGTAGTTGTATTGCTTACCGGAAGCGGGTTGAAAGATTTGGCAAGTGTCCAAAATCTTATTGAAATTCCAAAAGCGATTAATACTTTGGAAGGAATAGAAGATTAATTACTAGAAAAAAATATTTGTAAATAATCTGTTCTGGAAGAAAAAAGGAGTAAAAAATATCATGAAATCAATTAAGAAATTTGATGCTGTCCCTAAGCTTAATGGGACTTGGCGTTATCTGGATGATTATCAATATGAAGGCATGATTCATGGACAATTCTTGCTTTCAGATGTTCATCATGGTAAGATAAAAGAAATAATCTTTCCGGATGGATTCAAGCTGGAAGATTTTACAATCGTATCTGTCTCTGATATTCCGGGAACGAATATTGTTCCTGAACCTGTAAATGACCAACCTTTTATGGTTGATGATGAAGTAATGCATAAAGGACAAGTGATTTTGGGAATCGCTCATCCCGATAAGAAACTTTTGAATGAATTTATAAAAAATATTAAAGTTAATTATGAAGAACTGCCTGCAGTGATAGACCCCAAAAAATGTCTTGATGATGAGACAAATCACTTTGGTAGAACAGATATAATTGACCATCGAACTAACGCTCCCATTGATCCAAATTGGATTAAGCATCATAATGTTTATTATACTCCTCACCAAGAGCAAGCATATTTGGAACCTCAAGGCACAATTGCAATTTATTCCCAAGAAAAAAAAGAGATGTTTGTTCGTGTAACTGCTCAATGTCCTTTTTATGTAAAAAGTGGTGTTGAAAATATGATGGGGAATGCAGTTGATAATGTGGTTGTGGAATCTACAGAAGGTTTAGGTGGTGCTTTTGGTGGAAAAGAAGATTTTCCCAGCTTGCTTTCCGGAATTGCTGCTTTGCTTTCCTATAAAGCTCATAAACCTGTAAAAATTGTTTTAGAGAGAAATGAGGATATCGCAATTACTACTAAAAGACATCCTGGTCGCATAGAAATTACTACATATACTGATAAAGAAACCAAAAGAATTAAAAAACTTGATATTGATTATCGACTCGATGCAGGAGCTTATCAAACTTGCTCCACAGTTGTGATGTCACGTGGAATTTTACATGCTTGCGGCGGATATGATATTCCTGACACTTATATTAAAGGAAGGATGTTCCGTAGCAATACACCTGTAAATGGAGCTTTTCGAGGTTTCGGCGCACCTCAGGCATTTGCTGCAATTGAGGCTCATATAGATAGAATCGCTAAAGATCTTGAAATGGACCCTTATGAGTTTAGAAAAGTTAATATCTTTAGAAAAGGTGCTGAATTTCCTACAACACAACCGGTAGTGGAAAATAATCTGGAAGATTGTCTTGATCGTGTAATAGAAAAATCTGATTATTTTAAGAAGGTTGAAGAATATAAAGAATGGAATGAAACTCATGCTGATAAAAAAGGTATTGGAATTGCAATAGCTTATCATGGCGGTGGTTTTACCGGTAATGGTGAAAAGAACATGAAACCTAAAATCCGTGTTACCATAGATAAAGATGCTATGGTGAAAATTTATGTTTCAAGTACAGATATGGGGCAAGGTGCACATACTACTTTAGCTCAAATGTTCTATGAAGCAATCGATCATCCAAGAGAAAAATGTTGGGTTATGCTTCCTAATACTGATAAAACACCGGATAGCGGACCAACAGCAGCCTCTAGAACTATCTATATTATCGGTAACTTGCTTGCAAAAACAGCTAGAAAGATTAAACACGAACTCGGTTTTGATAATTTAGAGGAATATGTAAAAAATCATCAAGATCAATTCCCAAAAGAATATTTTGAAACATTTATTCCTGATTCTTCAGTAGTTTTTGATGATGAAAAATATGTGGGAATTGCTTATAAAGATTATTCTTGGATTACAACGGTAAATGAAATTTACTGGCATGCAGATACATATCAAGTGGAATTGATTAAGAGTTGGAATGTTCTTGATATAGGAAAAGTCGTGAATGAAAAAATTGCAGTTGGCCAAGTAGAAGGTGGCGTATTGCAAGGTTTGGCTTATGGTACTAGTGAATATATGTATAAACCAAATTTTGGTAGAATGAAGGGATTTACAGATTATACACTGCCAACAACACTAGATATTCCTGAAATAGATGTAGAATTTATACATACAGATAATCCTACTGCTAAAGGTCTTGGTGAAGTCCCTATGAATTCTCCTGCACCTGCTATTCGCAATGCTGTGCATTTTGCTACAGGAGTAATGATAGATGAATATCCTATGATTCCGGAAAGAATCTTTACTGCTCTCCAAGCAAAAAATAAAGCAGATGTTTAGGAAAACTGGAGGATAAAATGGAAATAAAATTTAAATTAAATAGAAAAGATGTTGTTATTGATGTTGATCCAATGAAAAGATTGTTGGATGTTTTACGAGAAGATTTTCACTTAATGGGATCAAAAGAAGGTTGTGGCGAAGGTGAATGTGGGGCTTGTACTGTTTTGTTAGATAATAAACCAATTACAAGTTGCACGGCAAATGCGATACATGCTAACGGAAAGGAAATTCTTACTGCTGAAGGCATAAGCGAAGAGCCTGAAGGTAAATTATTGATAAAATGCTTTGATGAAGCAAATGCTGTTCAATGTGGTTTCTGTTTCCCGGGTTTTTTAGTATCTTCTTATAGCTATCTCCAAAATGACGGGGAGAAAAATTTAGATAAAATAAAAACTGCTCTCTCCGGGAATATTTGTAGATGTACAGGATATCAAAAAATCTTTGAAGGTGTGATGATGGCATGTGATGAAAAAGAAAATGGGGAATAGGAGGATTTGTATGAATTTTTTCAATCCTAAGAATCTTAAGGAACTGCATAGTATAGCAGATAAAATAGATGGCAAATACTATTATCTAGCTGGTGGTACAGATATAAATGTGCAAATAAAGCATGAGATGATTGGAAAAGATGATAATATCATTTATATAAATGAATTATCAGAACTAAAAGGAATCATTGAAGAAGAAGATGAAATTATACTTGGTTCTCTTACAACTTTTACACAATTGTTAAAAAGTGAATTAATGCAAAAATATTTCCCTATCTTGGCAGAGAATTTACAGAATTTTGCCTCACCTTTATTGCAGACTACAGCAACAATTGGAGGCAATATAGCTAATGGTTCGCCAACTGCAGATATTATTCCTCTTCTACTTGTTCTTGATGCTAAACTTATTTTATCAGGTGCAAATGGTGAAAGAACAGTTATGCTAAATGGTTTTTATACAGGTTATAAAAAGAATTTTTTAGCTAAAGGGGAAATAATAAAATCCATAGTTATCAATAAGAATGCACTAAACGGAGCAAATACATTCTACAAAAAAGTGGGTGCTAGAAAAACCTTAACTATTGCTAAAGTTAGTTTAGCTGCTATTTGGGAAATGGAGAATTCTAAGATAAAGAGAATTTGTCTTGCTGCTGGTAGTCTGAATGAATATGCCAGAAGATTGCCTTTGGTTGAACAATATCTTTTGAATAAAAAGAAAACAGAAGTTGATCTTAAGAAACTTGAAGAAATCCTTAAGCAGGAAGTAACCCCAATTAGCGATCTTAGATCTGACAGAGAATATCGTTTTCAGGTTTGCTTAAATTTAATTAAGGAAATTATTGAAATTTAATTTAATAATAAGCAATAGTATAGCAAGGAACAAAATGTAATGTTTTGTTCCTTGTTTTTTTATAGGAATATTGAAAATACCTTTCGTCTGAAATAAAAATTCATTTTGAACCTAAAATAAATTTAACCTTTTTTTTAAAAAAATCTATTTCCTAAGTGAATAAAGTAAAATTAAAACAATTTCAATAAAAAAAAATTATTTTTTTTTAATTCTACCGTTGGTATTTTTATTCAAATAAAGCTATTAACTGAAAATCCCTGATTTACCGCTGGTTATGCGATCTTATGAAATTTGGGAAAAACTAATTTGCGAGTGCATATTGTTAATTGGGAG
>JAMOPB010000409.1 GCA_027064945.1 Candidatus Cloacimonadota bacterium | reverse complement strand
TATAAAGCATCATTAACCAATTCTAAATCAAGACAATTCCCATTTCTAATTTTCCTGGATTCATCAGAAATTTCCCACAATCCTTTCTTGGTTGAAACATATAATTTCTCCTGAAAAAAAGATATTTCCCGAATTATCTCATTTAGCTCAAATTCACTATTTTTATAAACTAATGTCTTTGAATTCTTGGAAAATGCAATATTCCCGGCTACATTTAATCCAAATACAGAAGAACCACGATGAGAAGTCATTTTATAATTTTCACTATCAATTTTAACAATATTCTCCCCATCATAATAGGCTGCATATCGATTTTTATTTGATTGCAAATTTATTACTTTATCAGCTTTAAATGCTTTTTCCAAAGATCCCTTCGAATTGTATATTTTCACCCAAACCGGTGCTGTTTCTTCCAAAGTTGTAAGAGCAATGTAGCCTAAGCCAAATAGATGCAAAGATGTTCCGATAAATTCCATTTCATTATATCTGATATAATATTCCCCATCTTCTTGGAAATATTCCGCAGATAATTTTGGTTTAACAATTCTTCCCGCTGAACTAATTTGCACAGCAAATAAAGAAAAAATACCAGTTAACAACAATAATAAGATTAAAGTTTTTTTCATAAATTACTCCGTGTTTTTTTAAGATTACAACATATTTAAAAGTTCTTGATACTTAGCAATTGGCCAAAGCTGATCATCAACAATTTTTTCTGCATTATCCACAGCTGCTCGTAATCTTTGCAAGTTTTCTTTTCCAACTAAGGCAAAATCTTTTGCTTTTCCCATCAAGTCTGTATTATCCGAATTATTAATTAAAAATTCGTTCAGTTCATCAGCTTCTTTTCTAATTTCTATGTAAAGTTCATGAATTTTAACAACTTCCATTCTTAATTCCTCATTTGGTATTTTCATCTCCATCAAAGAGTTATAAGCTCCTGAGACAATATTAATATGCTTAAGAATTGCCGGAATAATCTGTGTTTCCGCTATATTGATTGCTGTTTTAAATTCAATTGCTAAAGTTTTTATATAAGCATCTAATTTGATATCTACTTTACTTTGAATTTCTGCAGGACTAAGAATTTCATATTTCTCAAAGAGCTTTATAGTATCTTTCTCAAGAAAAGTGGAAAGAGCTTGTGGTGTGGTTAAGTGATTTTCCAGTCCGCGTTCTTTTGCTTCGCGCAGCCAATCTTCGGAATAGCCGTTACCCTCAAATCGCACAGACTTTGTTTGTTTAAGAATATCGCGTAGCACCAAAATGGCATTTTCTTTCATATCCCCTTTCATTTTTGAAAGTTTTTCATAAATATAATCAAATCCATAAGTAGCCATAAGATTCAATGCAGTTATTGATTCAGCGGGATTTTGTGAAGATCCTACAGCACGAAATTCAAATTTATTTCCTGTAAAAGCCAAGGGAGATGTTCTGTTTCTATCTGAAATATCTTTAGCAACTTTTGGTAAATTTCTCACTCCCAAATTTATTCTTTCCATTTTCTTGGAAGTTAATTTCCCTATG
>JAMOPB010000408.1 GCA_027064945.1 Candidatus Cloacimonadota bacterium | reverse complement strand
AATCTTAGAGTTGGATGCAGGACAGAAAGTTCCGGCAATGATGCTTTTGAAAAAAGGTGCGGCAATTTCAAAAAGAGATGATATTTGGCTTACACTTTTGGAATTACATCCGATTGAAATGAATGAGCTTTATAAAGAATATGCAAAATTTGCCGATCCATATTTTGCTTATCAGGCAAAATTAATTTGGATAGATTGGAAATTGGAAAACAAAGATTACCAAGTTTTGAAAGATTTGGAGCAATTAAAGCAGATAAAATATTCCGATCTGCAAGCTGAAGCACAATATTTATTAGGATATCGTTTTTATCTTATGCAGGAATATGAAAAGGCAATACGTGAATTATTACGCGTGAGATATTTGTATCCTGAAATTTATGATGTGAAAATTAAGGCAGAATTTTTAGCGACAATTTGCTATATAAACACTCAGGACTTTAAACAAGCCAAAGATTTGTATGATTCTATTAAAGATGAATTGGATATTTCGAAGCAAAACGAGTTTCAAACAAAATTCGATAAAGCTATCTCGGAGCAAGAATAATGCGTAAATTTTTAATATTATTTTTACTAATTCATCTAAGCTTATTATTTTCGGAAGAATTAGATTTAGGGCAAATCACAATAGAAGGTGTAGGGAAAGCAAAAATAGATAGCACTATCTCTATTTCAAGATTTTCCGATGTTAATAAAATAACAAATTCCAAAATTTTTGAATATGATTCTGCATATTTTCCCACTGATATTAACCCACCGGAAAAGATAGATCTTACCCAAAACGGGTATCTTGATTTTCGCTTAGGCGAATATCTCTTTGGAAGTTTTAGAGCTCGTTATATTTCTGAAAATTATGATTTTCTAAGCTTTGCTGCAAAAGCTGCTTATTCTGAATATGAAACAAATTGGAATTATAAAACTGTGAATTTTTCTTGGTTACCGGATTGGGATAAACATATAATTGAAGCGCAATATAGAAAACAAGAAAATATTTGGGACAGCAAGTTTTATCAGAATGACTTGGAAAGTTTTTATTTGGATTATCATATAGAACATTTATATATTTGGTCAGATTTAGTTTTGGAAGATTTCAATTTCAAAACTCAGTTAGGGAAATTTTCCTATAAATTTAACGAATATGTTACGGAAAATAAAGATGATAATGATGAAAAATATTCTCAGATTTTAGCTGATGCAACTTTTGCAAAAAATGATTACTTTTCAAAAATCGTGCTATCGAATTATTCTAATCACAATTTCTTACGTTGCGATTTTGGAAAAAGAAATGTTAATTTTTTAGGTGTAAATGTTTTTGATGAAATTTCCGTTCAATTATGGGATGAGAAAAATTCTGAAGGAACTATCTTTATGCCATCAATTGCATGGTTTAGCCGTTTTCATCTAAACTCAAAATGGGATTTTATCTTTAGTAATGATCCGGAAATTGAGTTCGATTTCTTTGATAGAATCTATCAAGAAAATCCTTACCAAGAGTTTTTAGCTTCGGAAGATTTGCATACAAAGAAAATTATA
>JAMOPB010000407.1 GCA_027064945.1 Candidatus Cloacimonadota bacterium | reverse complement strand
AGCAAAAAAAAAGACCTCATAAAAATGAGGTCTTTTAAAAGTCAAAGAAATGATATTTTAAACTTTACCGGCTAAAATATCTTTTTCATTGCATTTACAGATGTCTTTAAGCTCATATTTTGGAGCCCATGTGCCGGCTTTAGATTTTTTATTTCTAATTAATTTGATTTTTTTAATTTCAGTATTACATACAGGGCACATTACTTTTCCTTCTGTACTAATCTCGTGGGCAAGTCTTGCCGCAAAAGCTCTTCCTTTAGGCATGATTACTCTCCTTTATTCTAATTATTTTATACTCTTTCAATATATTCACCGGTTCTGGTATCAATTTTGATTTTATCTCCAACTTCTACAAAGAATGGAACTGTTAAATCAAGACCACGATCGGTAGTTGCTTTCTTTCCACTTACTGATGCAGAATTACCTTTAACGTTTGGTTCGCATTCTGCAATCTCTTGGATTACTGTTATTGGAAGTTCAAGACCAATAATATTATTATCTTCATCAATTTTCATTGTTACAACCATATTTTCGATTAAAAGATTTTCTTTTCCTTTAATTAAAATAGGATCTACTGACATTTGTTCGTAAGTGTTTATATCCATGAAAACATAAAAGCTTCCATCGTTATACAGATATTCTTTCTTGTGTTTTTCTACACGAACTTCTTCCAGTTTTTCACTTGTTCTAAATGTATTTTCAATTACTTTACCTGTTTCCAAGTTTTTAAGCTTTGATCTTACAAAGGCAGCACCTTTGCCCGGTTTTACATGTAAAAATTCTATAAATTCATACAATCCACCTTTAAATCTGATAATCATTCCATTTCTAATATCTGAGGTAGTTGCCATTAATAAACTCCTTAACTTATTGACTTTGTGAAAGTTAGCATCATTCATTTCACAAAATACCACTATTGGAATTCCAAAATTAACAACTTGCCTAATATGGCAAGTAAAAAAACTTAGAGTATTTTTTCTATCTTATTATAAATCAAGAGATACAAACTATCAGGAGCTTGTTATATTAACGAAATTTTTAACAGTTTGACAAAGATAATTAAATGATAATTTTTGATACTTGAAAAAAAAAATAATCTTAGGAGTGTCTATGAAGTATAAATTTTTGGCAATTTTTCTGTTAATATCGATGGTATTAAGTGCAAACTCAATATTTTCATATTATGGAATGGCGAATCAATATTTGGGGAATGATCTTTATTCAGCCGGTATGTCTGATGCCGGGAAAAATGATCTTTTCCGCATTAATACAAGTTACAGCAATCCGTCTATTCTTACATCTTCCAATAAGGTGATATTTTCTACAGCGACAAGTTTTGGAAAACAAAATTATTATGATGATAATGGAAGCAGTTTTAAAGATGATGGATTTTATTTACCATATTTCACTGCTGCATTTCCTGTTCTAAACCATCGTTTCGGATTGCAATATTCTCTTCTTTATTCCGGAAATCTTGATACATACGGAACAGGTGTTTTCACAAGTGAAGATGAAGAAGAATTTTCTTATGATACAAAAAATTCCATTATCAGTAATGTTTTTAAAGTTGATCTGTCATATGCTTTAAAAAATCGATTTGTAAATATTGGGATAGCAGGGAATTATTATTTAGGTCATCGAATTCAATATTGGGAATATGATTTTGAAAACAGCACTTTGTTAGATTCTGAATATGAGAAAGAAGAGCTTTTTAAAAATCCGGGTTATACTTTGGGATTAAGTAAGCGTTTAAAATCAATCTCATTTGGGCTTAGTTATTCATCAAAAGTGAAATTAGAAGGTGATGTGGATTATAAATATGGTTTTTCAAATGAACCGGAAACAGTGGAAGAAGCAGTTTATCTGTTTGAAGTTCCGGCTAAAATTTCTGCCGGTTTCACCTGGAAATTTGTTGAAACTTTTAAATTGCATTCAACTTTTGATTACCAAATGTGGTCAGATACGGATTCTTATGATAAAGATACTGCTACATTCGCTTTAGGATTATCTTATGATCCGCTTAGCGGTTACGGGAAGTGGTATGAATCTATTCCGTTAAGAGCAGGATTTTCTTTCCGAGAATTACCTTTTGAGATAAATAATGAACCAATTACCGAGCTCAAAGGAAGTTTTGGCTTTTCCGCTCCATTAAAATCTGCAAATAAAAGAATAGATTTCGGAGTAACTTATCTAACTCGTGGAGACAAAGAATTACACGGTATTTCAGAAGATTCATTAATGTTTTCAATTGGTGTAACAGGATTTGATATTTTTTCTAAGAAAGCAAAGAAAATAGCTCCAAGAGATATTCCTAAAGCGGATTAGAAATTATGAAATTCAAAATTGTTTTACCTGAGAAAAAAGGTTCAATCCTCGAACAAATTATTGCCGGTAGAGGTTATGGTGAAGATTATTTTAATACTTCAATTGCAGACCTTCCTGATATGTATAAAATGAAGGACTTAGAAAAATCTGCAGAAAGGATAATCAATGCTATTCGCAATAAAGAGAAAATAATGATTTTTGGTGACGATGATCTTGATGGGATAACAGCAACCTATGTTCTTTTTGATTTCTTGGAAAAAGCAGGTTCTCAATCGCATTATTATTATATTCCAAATCGTTTGATAGAAAATCATGGTTTGCAAAAAACTTTTATCGAAAAAGTGAAAAAAGGCAAATATGATCTAATAATTACTGTGGATGGTGGTGTTTCATCTTGGGAAGCAGTTGATGAAATTAATAGCTTTGGGACAGATGTGATAATTACCGACCATCATCTTATTCCACAAAAATTACCTGACGCATTTGCAATTGTAAATGCTAAACAAGAAGATTGTGATTTTCCATATACAATGCTCGCAGGAGTAGGAGTTTCTTGGTATCTTTGCAAAATGATTGCAGAAAAACTTAATATGGAATTAAAACCGGAATATCTTTTTTGGACAGCTGTGGGATCTCTTGCAGATAAGGTACCTCTTGACGGAGCAAATAGAATAATTGTGAAAGAAGTTTTAGATAATTGGGATTTGTATCAGAATGAAATAACGAATTCCTTAGCTGAATATTTATGGTCAGGGAATAGTTATCTTAATCGGATATCAATTATACGCTATCTTATAAAACTTTTTGCTAATGGGAGAGATGTTGATGGTGAACATAGAGCTTTGAAATTTATGCTTAATCCTACTCAAAGGAGAAATGGAGTTTTAAAAGAATTGTTCTCGGAAATGTATGAATGGGATCAGAAGCTGAAAAAGACTCAATCTTTAATTCAAGGAATTAATCCGGATTTAGATAAATATGGTTTTCTTTTCTTTGATAAAAATAATGAAATCGATTTAGAATGTATGGGCTTAGCAGCGTCATTTATGAGTAGAGATTACAAGATTCCAACTCTTTTCCTAAAGGAAAAAGCCGATATAATTGTTTGTGAAGCTCGCTGTACGGAAGGTTTCGATTTGATGAAAATGTTTAATCATCTAAGTGAATATCTTATTCAATTTGGCGGACACGTGAAAGCCGCAGGTTTTACAATGGAAAAAGAAAATCTTAAAGATTTTACAAAACAATTTTATGGATATTGTATAGATAATAAAGAAAGCATTTCCGGTGGCTGGATATATAAGATTGATGCTGTATTCGAAGCAAAAAATATGGATCAATTTGATTCATTTCTCAGTAAAGATTATGAAAAATTATTGCCTTTTGGGCAGGGAAATCCTGAACCTGTTTATCTGATGAAACATTTCAATCCGGTAAGGGATAGCAAAAAATTTAAACATCACGAAATGATTTTTACCGATGAAAGTGAATATGATGTAATTTTTGATCTAAAAGGCTCCGGCATTAATGTGCTGGATTTTTATAACAGTTCTTATGGAAATATTTAGGAGATTTTAATATGAAAATAAACAGAAATTTATGTGATGTCTGCGGAACTTGCGTAGCAGTTTGTCCGGTAGATGCAATTATAGTAGATGAATTTAAAGTAACAATTGATAATGAGAAATGTATTAATTGTGGAAATTGTGTGATAGTTTGTCCTATTAAGGCAATTTCTGAGGAGAAGTAATGATGATTAAAGATAAATATGATGTTGTGGTAATTGGAGCAGGTCCTGCAGGAAGTGTGACAGCTCGTTTTGCTGCAGAAAATGGTGCTTCGGTATTAATAATGGAAAGAGATAGAGAACCGGGAATTCCTGTTCGTTGTGCTGAAGGTGTTTCTCATAAGGGAATAGAACCATATATTGATATAGATAGAAGATGGATTGCTTCTGATATTGATGTAGCAAAATTACAAGCTCCCAATGGTGAAAATGTGAAAATGTACAATAACGGAAAAGGTTATGTTTTGGAACGCAGAATTTTCGACACAGCTTTGTGTGAAGTTGCTTGCAAGCATGGTGCTGATCTTATCACCAAAGCAGATGCCTTGGATTTGGTAAAAGAAAATGGCAAGATTGTCGGAGTAAAATATAAATATTTAGGTGAAATTAAAACAGTAAAATGTGATATTGTTATCGGAGCCGATGGGGTAGAATCTCGTGTTGGGCGTTGGGCAGGTATTGACACAAAAGTTAGTTTAGATGACATGGAAACAGCTGTTCAATATACTCTTTGTGATATTGAAATAGAAGACAAAACTTGTGAATTTTATTTTGGAAATGAAATAGCTCCTGGTGGATATGTTTGGGTTTTTCCTAAAAGTGGGAATACTGCAAATGTAGGAATCGGAATAAGTGGTGATCTTGCTAAAGAACACGGACCAAAATATTATTTAGACAAATTTATAGCAGAAAGATATCCTAGAGCTACCATTACATACACAGTTTTTGGTGGAGTTCCAACCGCTTGGGGTTTGGAAGAGATAGTAAGAGATAACATTATGTTGGTAGGAGATGCTGCGAGACAGGTAAATCCTATTTCCGGTGGTGGAATTGTTCAGGGCATGATTGCCGGAGAAATTTGTGGCAAAGTGGCAGCTGAGGCAGTTAAAAAACAAAAATTTGATAAGAAGACTTTGAAAGCATATCGCAAAAACTGGGATAAACGTTTAGGCAAAAACCAAAAAGTTATTCATGCTATGAAAAACAAATTTATGAAATTGAGTGATCCTGAATTTAATAATTTAATGAAAGTTTGCAATAGTATCCCACCTGAAAAAATGACAGTTCCACGTTTATTTAAAGAAGCTGTGAAAGATGATCCGAAATTGGTGATGGAAGTTGCCAAAACCTTCATTACAGCTAAATTTAAATAAATTATGACAATTAACCTCAGAAAGGAGATTAGCCGTAAAGTTATACATTTTAGTTCAATGCTAATTCCTCTTGCATTTCGTTATTTTGCCAATAACGACCGCAAGTTTGCCTTTCTGATAATTGTGCCGGTTACTTTATTGGCAATCTTATTTGAATTTTTAAGATTCTATAATCCCACTTTTAAAAAATATTTTTTAAAATCAGTGGGGCATTTGATGCGAAATCATGAGCTTGAAAATGTTTCAGGAGCCACTTATTTAATGGTGGCTTCTGTAGTTTGTATTGCCTTTTTCCCGGTAGATATAACCTTTGTAGCGATAGCATCATTAGCTATTGGTGACACGTTAGCAGCTATTGTAGGTTTGAATTTTGGTAACAGAAAATTTAAAGGATCTAAAAAAAGTTTGGAAGGTACATTAGCGTGTTTTGTCGGGACCTTTATTTTTGCCATATTCTGGGTACATCCCGTCATAGCTTTTTGGGGTGCAGTTGCCACTGCTATTGCAGAAGTATATCCGCATAACTGGGATGATAATATGAAAATTCCGCTTATTTCAGGTGCGGTAATGACTTTCGTTAATATGTTTATTTAGTGAGGAATATATGAAATTATCTTTTGTGATTCCGGCTTATAACGAAGCTGAATCTTTGGAAATTCTTAGTAATGAAATAAAACAAAATGTAGGTTCCCATCAATATGAGATTATCTTCATTGATGATGGTAGTACTGATGATAGCTTTGCGATAATGCAAAAATTATCTGAGCATGATAAAAATATAAAAGTAATTAGTTTTAGGAAGAATTTCGGTAAAGCAGCCGGATTACAAGCTGGTTTTGATGTAGCAACGGGAGATGTTGTGTTTAGTATGGATGCTGATTTGCAAGATGATCCTTCCGAGATTCCTAACTTTCTTAACAAGCTGGAAGAAGGCTATGACTTGGTAACAGGTTGGAAAAAAAAACGCAAAGATCCGTTAGGGAAAACTTTACCTTCCAAATTAGCTAACAATGTTATGAGTAAATCTTTTAAATTGAAATTGCACGATTATAATTGTGGCTTTAAAGCATATAGGAAAGAGGTTATCGAAGAGATTGATATTTATGGAGAAATGCATAGATATGTACCTGCTCTTGCTTTTAGTAAGGGGTTCAAAGTAGCAGAGATTCCTGTTCATCATAGGAAAAGAACTTTTGGTAAATCAAAATATGGTTTCGAACGCTTTTTCCGAAGTTTCTTAGATTTGATCTCAGTAAAACTGGTTACTGCCTACACGCACAGTCCGCTTTACTTTTTTGGCAGAGTTGGAGTAGGATTTTCATTAGTCGGTTTTTTTATTGGAATTTATCTGGCAACACTGAAATATTTTTTTCATCAGCCTCTTTCAAATCGTCCGTTATTATTCCTATCTATACTTTTGATAATGATGGGTATTCAGATCTTTTCAGTTGGATTATTAGCCGAGTTAATAGTTAATCAAAATAGAACGATGAATAAGAAAACAACGGTTTCTATCCGCAAAAAAATAAATTTGTGAAATTAAGGAGAATTTATGGCAATATCCCAATTTATAGAAAAAATCAGAAATGCTGGGCTTGATCCAATTGTAGAAAATGCTTTTTTATATTATTTTAAGCAAGTTGAAGAAGGTGCATCCGGCAAATTATCTAAGAATGAAATAGATGCTCCTGCTGAATCTAATGTGATAAATTATGACGAGATAGAATTATCTAAACCAGCACCAATAGATAAATTAGCTGTAATAAAACTTAATGGAGGTTTGGGGACAAGTATGGGGCTTTCCCAAGCAAAAACTTTATTGAAGGTGAAAGATAATCTGAACTTTTTAGATATTATTGCAAGACAAATTCTCACACTTAGAGATCAGACGCAACACGACATTCCGCTAATTTTTATGCATAGCTTTAATACTCAAAAAGATAGCTTGGAATATTTGGAAAAATATAAAGATTTGAAATTGGAAAATATTCCGTTAGATTTCTTACAAAACAAATTTCCCAAAGTTCGGCAATCTGATTTAGCTCCATTTATACACAAGGATGATGCAAAAACATGGAATCCTCCGGGTCATGGTGAAATATATATGGCGCTGGCAATTACCGGTACTTTAGATAAGCTTTTGGCAGCCGGGAAAGAATATGCATTTTTATCAAATTCTGATAATTTAGGTTCTGTGGTTGATGACAAAATCTTGGGATATTTTGCCGAAAATAATCTTCCCTTTTTGATGGAAGTTTGCACTCGTACCGAAATGGATAAAAAAGGTGGTCATTTAGCTCAAACGCATGACGGACAATTGATTTTGCGAGAGACTGCTCAATGTCCGGAAGATGAGAAAGATTTGTTTGAAGATGTTCACTATTATAAGTATTTCAATACTAATAACTTATGGATTAATTTGAAAATACTGAAAGAGGAGTTAGATAAAAATGGTAATTTTCTTCCGCTTTCATTAATTATTAATCCCAAAGAGGTTGACGGGATAAAGGTTTTCCAATTGGAATCTGCTATGGGAGCAGCTATAAGCGTATTTAAAAATTCCAAAGCTATGGTAGTTCATCGAGATAGGTTTGCACCTGTTAAAAAAACTGATGATCTTTTTGTTGTCCGCTCTGATGCTTTTAAATTAAGCAGTAATTATCATCTAAAATTAGCTACGGGAAAACAACCGATTGTAAGGTTGGATCAAAAGTACTTTAAGATGGTTAACGAATTTGAGACACGATTTTTAGCTGATGTTCCCAGTTTAAAAGATTGTGAAAAATTTGTTTTGAAAGGTGATGTGAAATTTGGTAAAAATGTGATTATCAAAGGTAATGTGGAATATGTAACGGAAGAACCGGTAATCTTGGAAAATTGTGTTTTAGAATAAAATAATAAAAATGGAACAATCAGTTTTATTTGAAGAACTGATTGTTCCAAAAATGCCATAAAATCATTCTAGATTAAACATCGATTATTTTCTCAATATCATCTTTTAACCCGTCATAAGATTCTTTTAGGATATGATCTAAAGCAGCTTTATGG
>JAMOPB010000406.1 GCA_027064945.1 Candidatus Cloacimonadota bacterium | reverse complement strand
ATGAAAGAACCATAAGCAAGCTGATAAAAAACTACATTCTTTTGCATTGTCATGCTGTCCTGTATCTACCTCTCCATCTGCAATATGGTAACCTGAACATTTTAATTTATCAAAATAACCACCAGCCGAAAGAAATTTGCCAGGTTGATAATAATTAAGGATTTTTCCGGATAAAATTCCAATATTAGAGTTTTCTTTTTCATAATATTCAACAAATTTTTCATTTAAGTTTTTATCAGAAATTGTATCATTATTTATAATTAAGAAATAATCAAAATCAAGATTCTTTAAAGCATATCTTATCCCAAGATTATTTCCGGCAGCAAATCCATTATTAGCTTTTGAATGTAAAATTTGTATTTCGTTAGAAACAAATTCATTGTGCAAAGCTGATAATGATGAGTCTGTTGAATTATTATCAACTATCAAGATCTTCTCAAAAGGAAGTGTTTGCTTTTGTAAACTTTTTACAGCTTCGATGGTATCGGATGAATTGTTATAATTCACCAAAATTGCAACAGTTTTCTTCATATTTGTAATTCTCTAAAAACGTTAAGCGTTTGTTCTGCTGTATTTTTCCAAGAAAATTTTTTACAATTTTCAAAACCTTTTATGATTAATTCACTTCGTAAATTATCATTTGATAGAAGTAAATCAATCGCGTCTTTTAATTCTTCTACTTTGGTAGGATTAATTAGAATTGCGGCATCTCCGGCGACTTCAGGAAGGGAAGAAATATTTGATGTGATAACACAACAACCGGCTGACATTGCTTCTAAAACAGGAATGCCAAAGCCTTCGTATAAACTTGGATACAAAAAGATTTTTGCATTTTTATAAAATATTTGCAGTTCATCATCCGGTACAAATCCGGTGAAAAGAATTCTATCTTCTAATTTTTTTTCCGAGATTTTTTCGTATAAATCTTTTATCATCCAACCTTTCTGACCTACCACAACAAATTTTATTTCTGAATCATTTATCTCTTCTAATGCTTCAATGATAAGATTTATATTCTTCCTCGGTTCAATCATTCCAACAAAAAGAAGGAAATCTCCATTGATATTATATTTTTTTTCTAAGAAGCCTTTTTCATCACCTATTTCGATGTTAGAAATATTATTCGCAGCTAAATGTGTAACTACAATATCATCTTTTATAGCGGTAGAATATTTTAAGATTTCGTTTTTGGTATTATAGGAAACTGAAATAATTTTTTCACTTCTTGCAATTGAGCGTTTTATCATAAAAGGGAAATAAATACGTTTGAAAAAAGTATGAACTTGAGGGTGAGAAAAGAAGGTCATATCATGAATCACGAGAACGTTTTTTGATGTTTTTATAAATGGGCATACAAAGCCGGGAGAAAACAAAATATCTGCTCTTATAATTAATGATTTTATTGGTAAAACAAGTTGTTCCCACAAAATCCGCAGAAATTTATTTCTGCCCATTATTCCAATATCTTTTACAATAAAATTCCTATTAGAAGTTTCATAAAACTGCTTATTTTTGGCTGATGCGTAGATGATAT
>JAMOPB010000405.1 GCA_027064945.1 Candidatus Cloacimonadota bacterium | reverse complement strand
TTTCCGGCTGATGTTACTCAATATGATTTAACGGTTGGGAAATTTGGATATATCGGAGCAAGCAGGAAAGTTAGTATGGGTGCTGATGAGATTCCTCGAGAAGTTATTTTTGCACTAAGTCCGGAGATTAAGGAATTTCGAATTGTTCTAACTTGGGGAAGCAGACCAAGAGATTTAGATGCTCACTTAGCCGGTCCAAAACCTGATGGAGGGAAATTTCATATTTGGTATCGTAATAAAATATTGATTGGTGGCAGAGATTTTCTTGATCGTGATGATACAAACAAGTATGGACCTGAAACCATTACAATTTATAAGCCGGCTGTAGGAAATTATAAATACAGTGTTTTTGATTATACAAATAGGAATAAGAAAAGAAGTAAGCAGCTTTCAAGAAGTGGTGCGCATGTTGATGTTTATGGAAAAAATAAACTTTTAGCAAGTTTTGATATTCCTTCAAACTTAAAGGGGAATAGTTGGAGAGTTTTTGAAATTAATGAGAAACACGAGATTATTCCCATTCAAAAAGTCGGTTATGTAAAAAGTGAGCAAGAGCTAGATTAATAAAAAATTACTAAATTTATTCATCATTGATAAATTTTGATTGCCAAAATGAAAAGAAAAACAAAGTTTTGTGAATGTGTTTAGTAAGTATGAAAAAATTAGAACAACAATACAAACCAAGGAGGGTTTTATGAAGATCATGAAAATTGTATTAAGTATGGTAGTGATAGGGTTGTTAGTTTCAGCTTGTGGTGGAGGTCCAAAGGGTCCAAAACGCGTATATCAACCGGATTGGTATGATGTGCAAGATGATCCTGAATATGTTCATACATTTGGAAAAGCTGAGAAAGTTTCTGAAAATGCTGCCTACAATGCTGCCTACGCAGATGCAATGTTACAAGCTGCACAGTATGTAGAAGCTTATGTAAAAGGTATGGTTAAAAATTATAATTCAGAATCAGGTGTAGAAAACCCACAGGTTTTGGCAAGTGTAGAATCTGTAGTAAAAATTGTTTCAAAATCAAAATTTGCTAACACAATGGTTACAAAAAGAGAAACAATTATGACTGATAATAACCGTTATAAAACATTTGTTCGCGTCAGCATTCCAAAAGAAGCAGTGAATAAAAACTTGGTTAATCAGATCAAAAATGAAGAAGCTTTATACAATCAATTCAAAGCATCACAAGGTTTTGAAGAACTTGAAAAAGAAGTAGAAAATTACTAATTGAATTATAATCTATATATAGAATTGGCGGGTATTATTTTATACTCGCCTTTTTATTTTCTATAAATCGATTTTTTCTCGATCTAAAATTTCATAATATTCCGCAGCATTTGTTTTGGATACATTACCTGTGGGAATGGTAGTAATCTTTAATCTGTTTTTATAACCATAAATTTCATATTCCAAAATGTCGCCTGCAGCTAATTTATTGCTCGCTTTTGCAACTTGATTATTAATCTTTACCAAACCTTTATCGCAAGCTTTCTTAGCTATTGTTCTTGTTTTTACCAAACATAATTTGTTCATCAATTGATCTACTCTCATATAAATCCTCTATTCTTAAAATTTTAACAATCTAAAATAATTATTTTGTATTATCCCTGAATAACTATAAAAAGCTAATCCCGGGAAATTGTATTTTTTGGTTAGATTAATTTTGCTGTTAATCTTGCCGGCGCTATAAGTTCCATCATCACTCCAAGATCGTAATCCGGGAACAATTTTTCTGTGATATTTCTCAGGATAGATTTGGTATAATCCGGCTAATGCTGCATCGCTTGTGGTGTATGCCATAGGAAAAACAAGATCTATATAACCATCTTCCAACCACTGAAACCAGTTTTGAGAATATTTATAACGAGCCTCAGAAGGATTTGCTATTACGGCAGCTGAAAGCAAGGTTTTAGGTGCATGTATTTTAATCTCTTCGTAAATGGTTTTTACAAAATTATTTATCTGATCTTCCTTCCATTTAGTCCAACTATCTGCATCCTCATATTTTATGTCTTTTTTGAATTCTTTCCGCGCAATTTTATTCATTCCAAATTTACTGTCAGGATAGCGAATATAATCCAGCTGAATCCCATCCAAATCATAATTTGTAACAATATCCATAATTACATTTTTTGTATATTCTTGCACATAAGGAATTCCCGGATCTAAAAAAGCTCCTTCATAACTATTATTATTCATTTTGGTTTGTTTAAAATCTGTAGTAATCCAATCAGGATTTTTGAAAAAAATATGATTTTTGTCTAATCTACTCAACTCATGAGGAGTTACAACAAAAGTTGTAACCCAAGCATGAACTTGAATTTTTCCTTTATGATCAATAAGATATTGCAAAGGATCAAAATCATCTTTTAGCAGATAGCATCTCTTTTCATTATTGGGAAATTTATTGTTATGTTTATTGGGAACATACATTGCATCTCCACGGTAACGAACTTGAGCTAAAATATAATTGATCCCGTTTTTTTGGCAGTTTTTTAATACTTCATCGATTTTTTCTGAAGAAGTAAGATCCCAAACGGGAACCCATATGGCTTTAATCTCGGCAAATAATGAAATTGAGATTAACATCAAAAAAAAAGAGATTCTAATTTTCATCTTCTATATCCAAAATTTCTGCTTGGCATTTGCCATCTGCAAATAGAATTTCTACTTTGTTTCCAATTTCTAAATTTTTAACAGATTTCATGAGCTTTTTTTCTAAGAGAATGAAACTATATCCGCGCTTTAAAATTTCATTTGGAGATAACTCTTTTAATTGGTTTTGCAATAAAGCAAGTTTTTGTCGGCGAGTTTCGATAATACGTTCTGTGGCTAGTTGCATTCTTTTTGTTAGATTATCCAATGAATTATGCATTATCATTATCTTTTGTTGCGGATGTTGCTTATGTAAGCGACTTTCAAGGTCTTGTAAATATAATTTTCTTTGGAAAATATGTTGTTGAACAATACGTTGCATTTGTTGTCTATACGCATTGATTTTTGATTGTAGATCCGTTTTATCCGGAACAGCTAATTCAGCAGCAGCAGAAGGTGTTGGAGCTCGCAAATCAGCAACAAAATCGCTAATTGTAAAATCTATTTCATGCCCTACAGCCGAGATAATGGGAATTTCACAAGCGAAGATTGTACGCGCTAGATCTTCATCATTAAAACAGAATAGATCTTCTTGTGAACCACCACCACGTCCGATAATGAGAATATCCACAGGATTTTTCCTGAAATAATTTATACCTTCGATAATTTCTTGTGCTGCATTTTCACCTTGCACAGTTGCCGGATATAATAATATTTTACATGGATATCTTCTGTTTATCACATTCCTAATATCTTGAATTGCAGCTCCGGTTGCAGATGTTACTACACCGATTACTTCAGGATATTGTGGAATTGGTTTTTTGTGAATTTCATCAAATAAACCTTCCTTATGAAGTTTGTCTTTTAACTCTTCAAATTTTCTTTGAAGATCACCAATTCCGGATGGGAGCATTTTACGCACGTTTAATTGATAATTTCCACCACGCTCGTAAATGGTAATATTTCCGACGCAAATAACCTGATCACCCTCTTTGGGTGTAAATTTTAGATGAATATTGTTTCCTCGGAAAAAAACACAACGCAATGTGCTTGCGGAATCCTTGATAGAAAAATATATGTGCCCTGAACGGTGATGAGTGTAATTAGCGATTTCTCCCTCTACATATAGAGTGGGAATGCTGCTTTCAACAACATTTCTTATGTGCTGATTTACTTCTGAAACTGAAAAAATATTTTCTTTATCCATATGAATTTATATCCTGATTTTGCGAAATTTATTTTGTTTACTTAATGAACTGCTTTATTTGTCAATTGATTTTAGATATTCAATAGCTTTTGCATTATCCATTTTAAAAACTTTTCGTCTAAGTTGATTAACTTCTTCCATCTCTTCCGGAGTAAATAAAAGATTTTCTTTTCGTGTTCCGCTTTCTCTAATATTTAATGCGGGAAAGATGCGTTCTTCGGCAAGACTTCTATCTAAGATAATATCACAATTTCCTGTCCCTTTGAATTCTTGAAAAATCATTTGATCCATTCTGGAACCTGTGTCTGTTAAAATTGTGGATATGATTGTACAAGAACCACCACCTTCAATATTCCTAGCTAAACCGAAAAGCTTACGCGGGATTTCCAAAGCATTTGAACCTAATCCACCGGACATGGTTCTGCCACTTGAATTAGCACTAAGATTGTAAGCTCGTCCTAAACGTGTTAGGCTATCAAGCAGAATTGTGATGTCATTGCCACATTCCACTTCCATCTTTATATTTTCTATCATAAGATTGGATAATTTCCTATGAGATTGAGGATCGAGATCCATAGAGCTATGATACACTTTTGCTTTGGTTTGATAGCGAAAAGCAGTGATTTCTTCAGGTCTTTCGTCTATCAATAATACGATTACATTTTTCTGCTTTTGAGCTTCTACGAGCTCCTTTGCCAGATTCTCTAGTAAAGTTGTTTTCCCTGCTTTTGGCGGAGATACTATCAAAGCTCTGCTACCTTTTCCAATAGGAGCAATTTTATCTAATAATCGTAATGCTTCGTATTTGGATTTACTGAAATTAAATCTAACAGTAGGATTGCTGGCTATTAGAGTATTGAATTTTTTTCTCTTCTTGAATTTAACAGGATCTTGGTCACAAACTGAGTGCAGATAAACAACTTTATTGCCATGAATTTCACAATTTAATCTTGCACCGTTTTTCAAGTTAAATTGCTTAATCCAAGCGGTTGGTATTCTATAATAATTTTGAGACTTGTCGAATGGTATTTCCCATAAAATCGGGGATGAATTTGTTTCGAAAGTTAGTATTCCTTCAATGATATTTGGCATAAATTTCCTTTGCTATTTTTTGTGGGTTTTACCCATTTGTATAATTTTTTTTTACTATTGTTGTGTAGTTAAGCGATATAAATATTAGTTGTTTATTATAAGATAAAAATGGGACAATGCAATTTAATGATAAATGTTGCACCTTTTTTTTCTTGTTCCAAATAATAAATTTCTCCTGAATAAGATTCAATTATACGTTTAATAATATATAATCCCATTCCTGTGTTTCCCGTATCTTTTCCGAAAATACCTTTTTCAAATATTTTATCTTTGATAACTCTATCTATTCCTTTGCCGTTATCTCTATAAAATATTTCACATGACCCATTTGAATGCTTGAGGGAAATATTGATTACATCTGCTTTTCCATGTTTAATAGAATTGAATATTAGATTTTCAAAAACAGAATAAATTGCATCATCTGCATATATTGTGATATCTCCATCTATATTAATTTGAACATTCGGATAGCTTGGAATAATTTTACTAAGCACATCTTTTATGTTATATTCCTTTAGATTTGAATGAGTATTAATAACTTGCTCTTGATTTCTGTGATATTCTATTAAACTCAGGCTCTTTTTTATTCTTTTATCAATTTCATCTAAGAAGTTTGATTGATTACTTTGCCGATACAATTTTAACGCACTTTTAATAACGCTAAGATCATTAGATATGTCATGTCTTAACATAGAAGTGGCTGTGTCTAATCTGTGTTGTACTATTTTTAATTCATCTTGAGATTTCTTTTGAACTATCAAAGAGCTGATTTTCTCTGCTATGAATTGGAAAATTTCCAAATCAACGATTGTATAAGCATTGCTATCATTATAGCTTTGTACAGCTATTGCTCCGATGATTTCCTTATTGTCATACAGAGGTGTTCCCATCCATACTTTGGAAATTTCACCAATATCACCAATAATGCCCTTGTTCATCAATTCTAATTGTTCATCTTCTTTAATAATCATAGGTTTGTTCTGATCAATAATATATTTTGTAAGAGTTTTTTTCGCCGGGAAAGAATCTATTTTATCATATTGATCTTCTTGATATATTATTTGGAATGTATCTGAAGTATTATTTAATAAAGCTATATAAAAATTATCTGTGTTGAACAATTTACCTAAATGCAATTTTACTTGAGCTGAGAGAGTATTGAGATTATCGCTTTGTGTAAAAGCATTCGAAATGTCATATAATATTTCTTTAGCTACTTTTACTTTTTGATCCCTTGTAATATCAAGAATAGTTACTAACACTCGTTTATAAGTATCTTGATATTCAGGAACAACATTCCAACGCATAGATACAGTTATTGTGTTACCTAAAAAAGTTCTGTTTTTAATAATTGATTCTATGTAGTGTTCACCTTCTGAAATAGCAATTAATTGTTTTTTGAAATTGTTATAAGATTCTGTGGTTAAAACTTTACTTAGATCTTTAAATAATATCTCTTTATTTGGAACTTGATAAATTTCAAGAGTTGTTTTGTTGCAATCAATCACTTTCGTAAGTTTTATACATTTTTTTACATCTTGAGGGTGATTATTAAAATATTCGGAGAAATTTGTTATTCCTTGGCTTTTTAGTTTTTTTATGTAATCATAAACCAAAGAGAAATCTTCTTCCCATATTGAGATCGGTGCAAAATCATAAATGGTTTTTAATCTTTCTTGGCTTCTTTTTAACTCATTTTTCATTTTTATACGTACTGTTACATCTCTAATTGCAACGATTCTTAGTTTTTCATTTTCAGTTAATATGTTTTTCCCTTCAACTTCCGCAATGAAGTATTCTCCGGTTTTCTTTTTGCCTGTCACATAATATTGTTTAGTTGATTGCTTCTGCATTTGTTGCATTATTGTACTTTGGTCTTCTTCAAAGGGAATTTTTTCCAATAAATTACTTCCAACCAACTCTTCGCGGTTGTAACCTGTAATTTTAAGAATTGCATCATTAACAAAAGAGACTTTCCCATTCTCATGAATAATGATACCTTCAAATGTAGAATTCAAGATAGTTTCGTATTTTTTAATAATTGTTTTTAAGTGTATTTCATTTTCTTTTTGTACTGTTATATCTTTAATGATGGCTATAGCCTCATTATTGCTGTTAGGTTTAATAACTGCATTAAAATATTTTTGTTTGTTATTTAAAAAAAGAGGATACTGGATTTCTTGGATCGAATTTGTATCAATTGCTTTTTGAATAGAAGTTATTATTTTTGTGGCTGTATTTTCTTCAAATTGATCGTTTATATTTTGTCCGATTAATTCCTCAACAGGTAAACCCAGATATTTTGGTGATGTTGGTATAATTGAAATGTAGTTACCATTGTAATCTATAAGAATTATCAAATCCTCTATATTGCTAAGAAGCTTAGATAAATTATGATTTTTTTGTTTAAAATCTTCAATTTCTTTCTTTAAAACATCAATTTGTATGCTCATTTATATTTTGCCTTTATTTCCTAATTAAAATATGAAAATATCCTTATCGTTATCTCCGATGACAATTTCCATCTTTCCCAGTAAAAGATCCAAAAAGGCAGATCTTCTATTTGTTCCACCTAAAGATTGGTAACAGATATCGATCTTTTTTGTTGATAAAAACTCCTTTATAGAGTTTATGTTTTCATTACCAATATCGAATTTTTTATTTTTTATCATAGTTGCCCCACCAATTAAAGCTACTTGAAAATTGTCAACCGTAAGATGTTTTTGTTTCAATGTCTCAAGAATAAATTCAAGAGCATTTGATGCATATCGCATCTCTTTGTGTTTTCTATTTTTTGGTGCTTCCCCTGGGAGCATGATATGAGCCATTATTCCGTAACGGTGAATTTTGCTATAAAATACAACTACTACACAAGATCCAATTGCATTTGAGATTAATGCTTCTGGTGCTAATGCTTCTTTTACCTCACCGGTTAATACGTATATTATATTATTGCTAATCATAAGTTATACTCAAACTCGTTCTTGATGTTGGTTATCCTTAAACATAATATGCCATTGAAGTCCATTGTCATTTTTGTATTCTATCTTACCATTTAGTTGTATTTTTATTATACTGAAAATAGTTTGCATTCCTATATTTGTATAATCTTCTAAATTATGTTCCGTTTTAATGCCTATTCCGTCATCTTTGATGTCTAATACGATCTCATTATCTATTTTGGTAAGAGTTATAAATACATTTCCTTCTTTTTTTTGTGGAAAAGCGTGTTCGAAAATATTGGATAGAATCTCATTATATACCAAACTTAATGGCTGAGCTGTATCAATTAATAAATATAGATCATCAAGCTCTAAATGGAAATGAACATTAATATCCTTAAATTGATTTGAAATAAACTTATTAAAGCCAAGAATAAAATTCTTAAAATTGAGGTTAGATAAATTTCCGGATCTATATAATTGAGTTTGTACTAA
>JAMOPB010000404.1 GCA_027064945.1 Candidatus Cloacimonadota bacterium | reverse complement strand
TCTTTTAATATGATCTTTATTATTGGTCTTGCCATGAAAAGCATGTGAACATTTTATTAATGTTTTGTCAATCAATTTCGATGACAGGACACTAGATATGGCTGGAGGGCAAGGGCGAGAACAGCGCCTAAGAAGGTTTATATCATACTTAAAGGAAAATGAAAAATATGATATTGTAATCATAGATACTCCCCCTACCCCTTCGGCATGGATGGCCAGTGCTTTATTAGCTTCTGATTTTTTTATAGTCCCGGTTAAACCAGAACCATTATCAGCTACGGGTATCGATCTTTTGCGGGTTGTTGTTGATAGGGTTAAGGAAAATTATGGTTTAGATTTAAAATGTATTGGAGTTGTATTAACGATTGCAGAAGAAAATACAATTGTCTATAGAAAAGCAAAAGATTTTATTGATAATAATGAATATTGGAAAGGGAAGCGGTTTCGTTACAGCTTGCCTAAACGTACAGAAATTGCGAGGATGCAAGATGATCAGAAGTTGATACTGGATAGTTCAGATTCAAAATTAAAACATGCTCTTGTCTCAATAACTCGAGAATTATTGGATAAGATTGATTTAAAAGGAAATTAAGATGAATACAAGAAAAATTGCAGTAAACAAAAAGATAAAACGTTTTTTTCGCTTTTTAGAGGAACTATCATGGTTAACGGAAAGTTATTCTGATATAGACTTAAAATCTGCTACGAAATTAGTGGATGAAATCCTATCTTATAAGGGCCAAACTTTTTCCATAGAAAAATTTGATCAAATTGGTTCAAATAAACAGTTTCTTGTTGGAGTACTCCCGCGTCTATTCATTGATCATATGCTTTTTCCTACAAATAACGACATAGTACAGTTTGCCAACTCCGTTTTGTCATTGCAAATTCCAGGTCACGAAAAAAAATCTAGATATGATATTATTGGGCGGGTGGTTTGTGAAACTAACAACTTGGACGATGGTGCTCTTGAGATTCTTGTTAAGGCATTAAACCAGCTTATTCAAGACAAACAACTATTAGAAAATTTAATAGATAAAAGACGAAAGGAAAAAGAAAATTTTAGTTGGAATAGAGTGATTCAAGAGCTTTCATCTGGAAATAAATAATGTCACGACTTATTAAAGATGATTATGAGAGATTAATACAATTTTTAAAAGAATACTCCTTATTGGATTTAATTAAATACGATGATTTCTTAAATTTATTATCTCAGCAGCATAAACATTATTACGCTTTATTGATATTTCTGGCTGAATTAAAACATCAAGATTTTGATCCTACTGCAATTTATGGCTCACAACATTCCGACTTAAAACAACAATTTTTTGATTATCTAGAAGAAAGTATTTCTGATGTGGGTACAGCTTTTTTTGTTTGCTTACATGGTTGCTATAAGGCTTCGGGACAAATTTTGAGAAGTAGCATTGAAAATTTTATAAAAGCTATTGGAAGTGTCGAATCACCAGAGATTATAAAGCAGAAAAATATGAACTTAGTAATGGAGATTGCCTCAAAAACAAAATTTTATCAAGATG
>JAMOPB010000403.1 GCA_027064945.1 Candidatus Cloacimonadota bacterium | reverse complement strand
AAATGGTTGTTGACCCACTACAGCGCCTGTTGGCTTGTCATTGATATAGAAGTTTCCTGCAGCATGACGAAGAGTTTCAAAAGCTTCCAATATTGCATAACGATCTTGAGCAAAAACTGCACCTGTCAAGCCGTATGGACTTGTTTTATCACATGTTTCCAATATTTCTGAATATTGATCAGCAGGATAAACATATACTGTGAGTACAGGAGCAAATATTTCTTCTTGCATTGATTTGTAATACGGATTTTTTGCTTGGATAATTGTAGGCTCGATAAAATATCCAACTTCATCATCGTATTTTCCACCTGCGATAATTTCAGCATCAGCTGATTCCTCCGCATGTTTGATATAACCGACAGTATTATCAAAAGAACTTTTATCAATTACAGCATTCATAAAACAGCTAAAATCTTGTGCCGGTCCCATTTTGATTGTTGATAAATCTTCTAGTACCATCTTTTTTACATCGTCCCACATATTATCAGGAACATAAAGACGAGATAAGGCAGAACATTTTTGACCTTGATATTCAAAAGCTCCACGCACAATTGCTGTTGCCAAAGCTTTTCGATCTGCCGATTTATGAGCAACGATGAAATCTTTACCACCAGTTTCACCAACAATTCTTGGATAAGATTTGTAATTGTTGATGTTTTCACCTATTTTTTGCCACATACTGTTGAATACACCGGTTGAACCTGTAAAGTGTAATCCTGCAAAATTCTCATTTTCAAATACAGGATCGCCAACTTGAGCTCCGGAACCGGGAAGGAAGTTAATAACTCCATCAGGTAATCCTGCTTCTTGTAATATTTTCATTATGAAATATCCTGAGAAAACAGCTGTTGATGCCGGTTTCCATAAAACAACATTTCCCATCATTGCAGGAGATGTAGGTAAGTTTCCGGCAATAGAAACAAAGTTAAATGGTGTTACAGCAAAAACAAATCCCTCTAATGGACGATATTCCATATAATTTACATTCCCTTTTGGTGAATGCAATGGTTGTTCTTTGAAAATCTCTTGCATATAATAGGTGTTAAATCTCCAAAAATCGATCAATTCGGCAGCAGAATCAATTTCTGCTTGGAAAACACTTTTGCTCTGATTTAACATTGCTGCTGCATTCAAAGTGTAACGATATTTTGTAGAAAGCAATTCTGCAGCTTTATTGAAAATTGCAGCTTTCATTTGATATGGCATTGCTTCCCAATCTTTTTTAGCTTTCAATGCTGCGTTAATTGCCATTTCCACTTCAGCTTTTCCCGCTTTATGATATCTGGCTAATACGTGTTTGTGATTGTGAGGCTCTACACTTTTTCCAATATTACCTGTCTTGATCTCTTTTCCTCCAATTATAAGTGGAATTTCAAGGTCAAGATTTTCTAATCTCTCCAATTCTGCTTCTAAAAGTTGTCTCTCTTTTGAACCTGGTGCGTAGTCCAATAATGGCTCATTCTGCGGTACATTAATGTTTGTGATTGCGTTTTGCATTCTTTTTCCTCCATATAGAATAAAATTATAAGTCTTTTTTAT
>JAMOPB010000402.1 GCA_027064945.1 Candidatus Cloacimonadota bacterium | reverse complement strand
TTGAAAGGAAAATTTCGATCCTGCTTTTGCTCGGTCACGCTTTTTTAATTCCAAGCTATCAAATAATGTGAAATTGTATTTTTTAGATAAATCACTATTTATCAGCCCTTGGATAAATTCCGATATCCCTCCGATGTATTGGGGACCAGGACCAATTATTAAAACATTTTTCATAAATTTCCTTCGCTTAAATATCCAAGATCGGAAAGCACTTTTTCGCAGCGTGTAGTCCATTTTAGTTCTTTGGAACTTTGGAGATTTTGAACATTTTCTTGCAATTGATTTTGCAAAGAATCATCCGTAAAATATTTCTTAAGCTCGCCATAGAAACTTTCTGCATCATTTGGCGCTGCTATAATTCCAATATTATGTTCTTTTAAAAATTTTGAATTTTCGTAAGCATCGGAAATAATAATCGGTGATCCAAGCCTGATATAATCAAGCATTTTAACAGACCTTGCAATTGCTTGATAAGAATTATCTGATGAAATAACACAAATATGAGGTCTGAAATTCAGATCATATAAATTCTTATGTTCAATTATTAACCATTTTTTATCTGACCATTTTTTTATAAATTTCAGATCATTTTTTCTGCAAAAAAGATGGAATTCAATATTCATTATCTCATTTAGTTTCTCCACTGCCAGCAAAACAGGTTCTAAGTTATAAGGTTTTTTTAATCCACCGGCATAAAAAATTGTATTTTTTCTAAGAGGTAACTTAGGAATATCAAGAAATAAACCGGGAGGCAAAATCTCTTTTCTTTTGAATTTCAATAATTTCATAGAACTTTCTGACGGGAAATATGCTAAATATGCATTAATTTTATAAATGCCGATATTTACAAACCAAAGAATATTTGCGATTTTTCCTTTCCAATTGGCATCTTCCCAACCGTTTTTAAATAACGGATAAAAGTCTCTGATAAAAACAGAAATCTTAACTTTTTTAAGTTTTAGATAAAAAATCAAGAGTGCATCAACAAAATTCATTCCCTTATTTGAAGATTCTATATAAGCATAACCTACTTTTGCAATATCTCCGGAAGTTAGAAATTTTCTGATTTTTTTAGCTCTGACTTTTGAATTTCCATTAATCTCGATCAATTTTTCGTTATCTAAAATTTCACGGAAACCTTGCTTCATTGCAAACATACGCAAAGATGGAGCAATATTTTTTATCGTGTCATCACCTAAAGCCAAATACAAAAATTTATCTTTCATATATTTTTATAATTTTCTTAGAAATTATCTCCAATGTGTAATTATTAATCACAGTTTCATAACCTTTCTCAGCTATTTTTTTTCTGTATTTTTCGTCTTTTAATTTTAATATTTTCTCTTGTAAAGATTTAACGTCTTTAGGATTTGCCAATAATCCATTTTCACCGTCAATTATTACTCCATCGATACCTTCGCCTTTCACGCCTATCACCGGTTTTTTAGCCAACATCGCTTCCAAATAAACAATGCCAAAAGTTTCGCTCCAACTCGGAAGCACAAAAGCATCATAATAATTGTATAAATTCATCACAATA
>JAMOPB010000401.1 GCA_027064945.1 Candidatus Cloacimonadota bacterium | reverse complement strand
TGGCGGTTTTGCTTTTTCTGCATCAGCTTCAATTGTCATTGAGTTCAAGTTAATATTTTTTTGTGCAAATTGTGGTCGTAGAAAAAGCCCTCCACAAGTTGCTAAAGCCGATAAGATCATTTCAGGTGGTTTAATTCCTTCGTCATCATTCATATTGCTAGTGATTTTTGTATTTCCTACACTAAGCGCTGCATCGTAATTATTCTCTTTAATCCAATTAACTTTTGTTTTCATTACTTCTCCTATTTAATCATTCTATTTTAGTTATTATTTACTAACATATAATTTATTTTTCTACTTCTAAAATCTTCCTAAAATCAGTACACAACCGGTTGCCTTCACTTTCGATATCAAACATATTCCCGGCAATAGTCCACTGAGTAACCAAAAATCTCATCGAACCGATAATTATCCTAGTCAGGTTAACTGCTGATAATTGGTTGTTTACTTCTCCCGCTTGCTGAGCTGATGTGATTTTATCATTAAGAATTTGTTGTGTATTATTCATAATCAGGAAGATTTTGTTTTTTAGTTCTTCCTCATTTTGGAAATTAGCTTCAGCAAAAATTACTTTTGCTAAATGATGATTTGCGCTAAGTATCTTAAATTGAGTATTTGCAAAATTAACTATGCAATCAATACAATTATCTTTCTTTTTTAATTCATCAATTGCCGGTTTCATTTTAATTCCAAAATAAACCAGGATGTTTTTCATTACATCAAATTTGTTTTTAAAATGGCGGTATATTGCAGGTTCCGAAATTCCAATTTCCTTAGATAAATTTTTTATTGTTAAATTTTGGATACCTTTTTCAGAAACTATTCTAATAGCTGATTCTATTATCTGCTGTTGTCTTTCCGTAAACATATTCTTTTATGCCTCCATTATTGAGTTAGTAAATATTAACAAAGAAAATTCCTTAATCTTTAATGTCAATTTATTATTTTTTTTCAGCTATTTGATAAAACAAAAATCACCCCAAAAAATATTTTGCTCATTTGCATTTTATAGCGATTAGAATAGTGAATTTATCTTTACAGTAAAAGCACCTTTTTTTTCTTCCAAACAGCAATATATATTGTGCAAAGTGAAATATGAAAACAATAGATAATTTTGAAATATAAGCAATTACAATATAAGATTTGGTTTTAAGATATTTGCTTGAAACTTAACTATTGGATATTTTGATAGATAACGACAAAAAAAACAAAAAGGAATTTTATGAAATTAGTTCAGACAAAAGACGGTTCTTTCACCGCTTACAATGAAAAAGCACAAGAGCATTACCACACAATTTCAGGTGCAATGGAAGAAGCTTTTGAAAAGCATGTAAATGCGCTTGGAATATCAGACGGGATGCATATTTTGGATTTCTGTTTTGGCTTGGGATACAATGCTATTGCAGCTACAAAAAATCATCAGAACTTAAAAATCATTGGCTTAGAAAATGATCCTGAGATTATCAAATTAATGCAAAATATAGAATTACCCGAAATGCTTTCCAAAGAATATGATTATTTCCGTAGTTTATCTGAAAATTAT
>JAMOPB010000400.1 GCA_027064945.1 Candidatus Cloacimonadota bacterium | reverse complement strand
GAAAAGGTGCAAGATTAGGTATAGTCTTTGCCTATCTTACTTCAGCTGCGGTTTTCCGCATTCCGATGTCTATCTTTGAAGCTACTTTTTTAGGATTTAAATTTACACTTATTCGCTTCTTAGTAACTTTGCCACTATTAGTACTTTCATCAGAATTTTTGGAAAAAGTTATCCAAAAGTTTGAATGGAAAAAAGATTTATTTAATTAAAAATATTATATGGGAAAACATATTAATAAAGGAAAACTTAATGTTTGAATATCAGAAATATAAACAATACTTCGGTCAGATTGCTGGCGGAATGGAAGATCTTGGAGAGCAAGAATTACGCGAATTCGGGATTAAAAAAATTAAAAAAGCTTATCGCGGAATCTATTTTGTTGCAGATCAAGCACATCTCTATCGCTTAAATCTTCAATCAGTGCTTTTTACACGTTTCTTAGCACCGCTATTAACTTTTGATTGTCATAGTACAAATTATCTTCATGCTACCGCTATCGAAATTGAATGGGAAAAAATCATCAAACCAAATAACACTTTTGCTATTTTTGCAACTGTCTCAAATAGTAAAATCTCGCATAGCAAATATGCAAGTTTGGTTCTTAAAGATGCTATTGTAGATCGTTTTCGCGCGCAAACCGGAAGCCGTCCTGATGTCGATAGCAAAGATCCTGATATTTGGATAAATCTGCATATTGATAAAAACAAAGCACGTATTTCTATTGATACATCCGGAGGCTCATTGCATCGACGCGGATATCGTCAAATTACTACTGAAGCTCCAATGCAAGAAACTGTTGCAGCAGCTATATTAAAATTAAGCGGTTGGAATGGTGAAACCAAACTGCATGATCCGATGTGTGGAAGCGGAACATTGCTTTCTGAAGCTATGTTGCGTTATTGTCGCATTCCTGCTGCATTCAAACGTAAGAATTTTGGATTCAAACATTTACCTGATTATGATGAGAGCTTATGGTTTGAAATTCAGGCAAATTCAAAAAAGAATATCAGACCGCTTCCTGAAAACTTAATTAGCGGATCGGATATTTCCGATTATGCACTTAATGCTGCTAGAACCAACATCGATTCAATTCCTTACGGTAAAAATATCAATTTGGAAAAGATTGATTTTAATGATTTGGAAGAGATGGAAAATACAACAATTATTTGCAATCCACCTTATGGAATTAGGCTTGGAGAAAAAGAAGATATGCCTCTTTTATATCGTCAATTAGGTGATTTTCTAAAAAATAAATGTAAGAATAGTTCAGCTTGGATTTATGTTGGGAATAGGGAATTAATAAAAGAAATTGGATTAAAACCAAGTAGAAAAATCCCGTTGAAAAACGGTCAATTAGATGGAAGACTTCTAAAAATAGATATTTATTAGGAATGACTAATGCGTAAATTTTTTGTAATTTTATATATTATTTTTGCTTCGTTCTTACTTGCGGAAAATATTACTGACGGACCATATTTTAAATTAGAAAATGATAAGGTTATATTGCATTATATCTTAGATGGAAAACTAAAGACTGAAAAATT
>JAMOPB010000399.1 GCA_027064945.1 Candidatus Cloacimonadota bacterium | reverse complement strand
GCCCATTTCCAAGTGCCTGTATATGTTTTCAATAACTACAACCGCATTGTCAACCAGCATACCCACTCCGAGAGCTAAACCACCTAATGTCATTATGTTTAAAGAATATTTTGCCAAATATAGAGGAATGAAAGTTGCAATAACTGAAATAGGAATTGCCAGAGAAATGGCAAGAGTCGGACGCCAATTTCTTAAAAAGAGGAACATAACAATGATAGCCAACAAACCACCCATTATGGCATTACTGCTCGAGCTGGATGTTACCATTTCTACAATATGTCCTTGATCCATAATCTCAATAAATTTAATTCCCGTTTCAGGGTAATTTTCCATTATCTTGGCAATTTCCGCTTTTACTGATTTTCCTACCGATAGCGTATTTGCCCCGGATTCCTTTGAAACCATCATCATCACGGATTCTGTTTTATTTGTTCTCAGGATATATCTCTGTTCTTTATAGCCATCTAAAACATTTGCCACATCTTTTACATAAATGATGTTCCCGGTCTTTGACATTCCAATTGGAGTATTTTGAATTTCTGTGATATTTTTAAATTCGCCAACTGTTCTGATTAGAAAATCGTTTTGTCGGTTAACAACATGACTTGCCGGGATATTAAGATTTTGGGCCTTAAGAATATTTACAATATCATCAATCGAAATATTGTTTTTTTCCAATCTTGTTTTATCAATAATAATTTGTTTTTCTGATTCTTTTCCACCCATTATCATTACGGAAGCGACCCCGTCGAGATGTTTCAGCTTTTGCTCAACATCATCTTCAAGAAACATTCTTGTTTTGTGTGTATCTTTTCCAATAACTCCATATACTAAAACCGGCATATCAGCCATATTCATCTTTAGAACCATTGGTTTATTTGCATCATCAGGAAGTTGATCGGAAATCATATCCATAGCATCACGTAAATCCTGCGCAGCAAAATCCAAGTTTGTCCCCCATTTGAATTCTACACTTATAACGGATTGGTTTTCCGAAGATTGTGATTTTAGACTTTTTATTCCCTTTACACCTGATAATGTACTTTCCAAAGGTTTTGTCAGCGTTTTTTCAATATCTTCAGAAGATGCTCCCGGATATATTGTAACAATCGAAACAACCGGATTATCCATATCGGGCATCATTTCAAGTCCCATTTTTGAGAATGCAATAACTCCAAAAAGAATTACAACTATTGTTAGCATTGTTACGGTAACTCGTTTATTCACTGAGAATTCAGGTAAATTCATAATTTCTTTCTCCTTATTTTATTGTAAAAGAATAGATATTAATCCATAATTTCTACTGTAGTTCCGTTTTCAATAGCTATATTTCCGTTTGTTATCACAATCTCGCCTTCGCTAATTCCTGACAAAATCTGTACTTCATTTTCATTTTGAATTCCGATAGTAACCATTCGTTTTTCCGCTTTATGATTATTCACGATAAAAACAGTATTATTTTTTACAATAGTACTTTGCGGTACAACAAGAGCATCTTTTTCTTCAGCAAGGATAATTTTAGCTCTCGCAAATTGATTGGGCTTTAGTTTA
>JAMOPB010000398.1 GCA_027064945.1 Candidatus Cloacimonadota bacterium | reverse complement strand
TCTGCTAACACTTGGCGTGAAATTGCAAATAGCTGCATAAAGAATCAGAACGAGAATAGTAAATATTCTGCTAAGAAATCTACCGGGGAAAATCGAGTTTAGAAGCGCATATATGATTAAAGATATAATTGCTACATGTAATCCACTAACTGCCAATAAATGGCTTAATCCTGCGTCTCGTAAAATGTCTTGTTCTTGTTCAAGTTCATCTCGTTCTGCTATCAGAATAGCTCTGATAAATCCGCTATATTTTCCACATCGATTTGTAATTCTGTTACGAATATTTTTTCTGATAGAAATTATTGTTTTTTTTATCTTATTTGCTTGATTACCAATAATTTTACATTGATTTTTTGAAAAACCAAAAGCGTAAATATTATTAGAATTTAAGTACTTTCTTTGATCAAAACCATTTGGATTGGATACTTTTGGAATCTCGATTATGTTTGCTACACAAGAAATAATATCGCCATATTTTAAGCTGTCGCTCTTCGTATAAAATCTAATATTCCCATTAATTTTTGCATTTTTGAGCTCTTGCAATTCCAGCTTAAAATAGTATTTCCCATTTGATGATTTTACTTCAGAAATAATCAATCCTTTGATTGGTTGCGTGAAGTGGGGGAAACGTGTTACCAATTTATTAATAGCGTAATTCTTATTTGATTCTTTTGCATTGAAATTTAAGCAAGCTAAGAGAAAAAATAGCAGTAGAATGAGGAAATATCTAATTGATTTCCAAACAAAAGCAAGGGTGAATATCACCGGAATAGCGAAAAAAAATACTACTATAGGAAGGTGTATGAAGTTAGCGAAAACAATTCCACCTGTCCAAAACAGGACAGGTAGAAAAAGAGGTGTAATAACTTTTTGCATTAACTTTTCCCCCAAAAAATATAATGCGTGCAATGAAAAAATTACTTATAAAAGTTTTTTGTAATCCTTTATAGTTTTTTCATAAGTCATTGTATTTGCTAAGATAATATCATTTAAACTTGGATTTGAGACATTATTAGATTTTTCCAAATAGTTAGCGATTATTCGGTGAATTTGGTTGAAGCTGATTTTTTCTTTTAAGAACAAACTTATAGCAGCTTCATTAGCAGAATTCATAATGGTAGGTAATAATCCGCCTTGTGTTCCAATTTCACGTGCTAAGTAATACAAAGGATATCTTTCTTTTTCCAGCTCTCGAAATTCTAAATTTGGAAAATCAAGAATTGAACTCTTAGGTAAATTAGATTCAATGTGAGCAGGATGCGTCATCGCATAAAAAATAGGCAATTGCATAGAAGGAAAACCTAATTGAGCCAGAATCGAGCCATCTTGATATTCGATGAATGAATGAACAATAGATTGTGGATGAATTACGGCAGAAATATCTTTAATTTCTTTTAGGAAAAGCCATTTCGCTTCGATTACTTCCAAACCTTTATTCATCATAGTAGCAGAATCGATAGTTATTTTCGCACCCATTTCCCAAGTAGGATGCTTTAACGTTTGGGTTAAATTTATCTTATCGAAATCAGAAATAGGAAGATTTAAAAAAGGACCT
>JAMOPB010000397.1 GCA_027064945.1 Candidatus Cloacimonadota bacterium | reverse complement strand
TGATCGAGATGATTTTTCTATTCCGGATAGAAAAATCGGGAAGAAAAAATAAAATTCTAAAAGTAGAAACGCACGGAAAATTGCGTTTCTACTTTTAACTGTTCCCGAGACTACTAATTTGCTTTTATTTAAACTTTTCCCAAATATTCTATTTTCCAAAATGTATATTACGCATTTTCTTTTTTATACCAAACAAATGAAAGAACTATCGGTATGAAGATTATTACAAATACTGTTGTTATTAAAACTTGGTTCAAAAGCTGACTGTATTCCCCAATTAATGAAGCCATAATCATCATAATACCTGATATTACGAAACAGATTCCTCCAACGCGGTGGGTCTTGCGCCAAACTGTCTCTGACGATAAGCTCCAAGGAGTTCGAATTCCTAAATAAAAATTTGAAGGCACTTTTGGTAGGAAATTTCCTAAGAAAATAAAAAGAAAACCCATTAAGATAAAAATAGGTTGATTTACTTTTCCTATAAATCCAATCGCAACGAGCAGAGTGAAAATATGAATCAAAGCAAAAAAGCCAACTAATATCAATGTAAAGTTTGGAATGACTTTTTCGAATCGGTCTGCTGAATTTTTATAACGTACTGAAAAAATTGGCATAAATCTTAACATCCCTAAGATCAATAGATTCATAATTGGAAACAGTAATATTCCCACCCATTTACTGCTGTAGCCATCAATTTCCCCTTTCATATTCCAATGTGTAGGAATTTTTACATCTGCCGGTAAATGCACTGCAATTACTAACGAAAAAAATAATTGCAAAACGATGATAATCAAGGCAAATACATTTTTCTTATTCTTCATCTTCTTCCTCCTTAGAACTTTTAAAAATCTCCCAAATGGAACTAATAAAATCTTCCACCACAGAAGTATTGATAAAATATTTTATGAATTGTCCCTGTTTTTCGGAACCAATAAGATCTGCATTTTTTAATATTTTCAGATGTTCACTAATTGATGGTTTGGAGATAGAAAAGTGCTGTGCAATTTCGCCGGCGTTCATTTCATTTTTTTTTAGTAATTGCAAAATTTTGCGTCTATTTTTATCAGCCAAAGCCTTAAAGAGTTTATCATTAATTGTCATTTTGCCTCCTTTATTTAGTCTATTAACTAAATACCTAAATCAATCAAACTTTGTCAATTTTTTTTATGATTGGCTTGATTTTTCCATTTATACTCTCAAAAGGTGAGCTAATCTAAAAACTCGAAATTATGCTTAATGTTTCCCGATTTGTAAAAAATTACTCGTGTAGATATTCTAATAGCTTCTTAACTTTTTCCTTTGCACCTTCCCCGTTTTCACCAACAGGTCCGGTACAAGCAGGACATCCATCAGTGCAAGGGCATTCTGTTACAATTTGCAAAGCTTGATCAACAAGGGAATAATGCAAATCGTACAATTTCTCGCTTAAACCGATACCACCACTCATTGCATCGTAGAATATTATTGCAGGTTTACCTTCTGCCAAAGAACTTTTAACCTCAAATTTCACGTGGATATCTGTGATATCACACATCAAATTTAGCGGAGCAATATTA
>JAMOPB010000396.1 GCA_027064945.1 Candidatus Cloacimonadota bacterium | reverse complement strand
CTGAATTGATGCGATATGAAATTGTTCCGGGCGAGATTACGGAAACGTTCTTGCTTAGTAAATCTGCAGCTACGATGGCTTTTGTAGGCGATGTGCTTAGCACTATCGATAGTTATGACGATGATAAGATAATATTTGTTCATTTTACTAAGGCTATGATGGCGGCACGCGGAGTTGGCAATGAAGCAACAAGTAAGCTTATTCGTTGGCTGAAAGGTACTAAAGATATGCTGGTAGCTGTAAGTTTCCAAGAAATTAACAAAAATCGCTATCGCTTGAGCATGAGATCAAATTATATTAATGTGAACAAAATTTGCGTGAAATATGGCGGTGGTGGTCATATTAAAGCTTCCGGTTGCGAAATAAAGGGAAGTTTGGATGAGTTAAAGAAACTTATTTTACAAGATATTCGTCCTGAAATTGACGCTTATTTGGCGAGTAAATAGTCATCAATGAAAGATTTTGGAATAATATTAGTTGATAAACCTTCCGGGATTAGTTCATTTGGAGTTGTTCATAAAATCAGGAAAATAACCGGAATCAAAAAAGTTGGGCATACAGGAACTTTAGATCCTTTTGCCAGCGGTTTGCTTCCAATTTGTGTGGGAAAAGCTACTCGCTTGGCCGGCTATATTTTAGCAGGTGAAAAAGAGTATATTGCAAATTTGAAATTAGGAATTAAAACAGATACTGCCGATTTAACCGGCGAAATTATTGAAACTTCTGAGCTTCCTGAATTAGATGAAGCAAAATTAGCTAAGCTAAAAGAAGAGATTTTGCATATAACAGAACAGATTCCACCAAAATATTCTGCCATCAAAATAGATGGTAAGCGAGCTTATAAAATGGCACGTGATAATCAGGCATTTGAGATGAAACCTCGAAAGATAAAAATTGTAGATTTTAAGATTTTGCAATTTGATAAAGAGAATATTCAATACCGAGCCAGAGTGAGTAAAGGCACTTACATCCGCACGTTATCAGAAACAATTGCAGAAAAACTTGGTTCGGTAGGAACAACTACAGAATTAAGAAGAATCGGTTCGGGAAATATGAATATTTCTGATTCAATAGAACTTGATAAATTGGATAATGAAAATTGGAAAAGTCATCTGGCGGATCTTACGGAAATTTTCTGCGATTACAAAAAACTAATACTTTCCGACGGGAATATTGAAAATTTTTGTCATGGACGTCGCTTCTTTGTCGATTTTCCCAACGAAGAAAATGCACTAATTGTAAATTACAAAAATCAAGTTTTTGGATTTGCCAATATTAACGAAAGAAAAGTACAACCAAAAATTGTATTGAGATAATTATGAAATATTTTCACAAACAAAAATGTAGCTTTATTAATCCCGTTATTACGATGGGTACTTTTGACGGAATTCATTTAGGACATCAAAAATTATTGGCTGAATTGCGTAAAAGAGCTGATGCCAGAAACGCTCAGGCAGTAGTAGTAACCTATTATCACCATCCACTGGAAACTATTCATCGCAAAACTTTTCCATATCTTCTTACCGAACGAGATAAAAAAGAAGAGCTATTAAAAAAACATGG
>JAMOPB010000395.1 GCA_027064945.1 Candidatus Cloacimonadota bacterium | reverse complement strand
GTTATTCTTTTTATAACCTTTCCAACAATTTTATAAGCTTCATTGGGTTTAAAGGTGGGATATTCTGGATTGTCACTGACAAGATAAATCTCTCCATTCTTTACTCTAAACCGTTTTATCATCAGTTCATTCCACTCATTCATAACAATAACTATATCTCCATTTTTTAAATCTCCAATACCGGCGGGCACAAAAAGAACATAATCTCCATCTTTAATTTCAGGACTCATGCTGTCTCCTCTTACCCGAACACAAATTGAATTTTCGGGTATTCTTTCAGCAGGAAGATAGATATAATCAGAAACCTCCAGATTTTCCAGAGGCATGTCAGGAAATCCTGCAGGAACATTTGTATTTATAACAGGAACAGCACGTAAAGGAACTCTATTCACCTTCTTTTCTAGTTGTTCTACTTTCATAGATTCAAAAAACATTTTTCCCTTGCCATAAAGAAGCCAATCAGGATTAAGACCAAAAAGAGCGTTAAGAGCATAAGCCAGAGTCTTTGTTATTTCACTCTCTCCCCTTTCATAGCGTCTGAGTGTGGTCTTGGATATATCAAGAATTTTTGCCAGTTCTATTTGAGTTAATTTTAAAGCTTTTCTGAACTTTCGAAGTCTCTCACCAGCAGCTTTAGTATTCATTTTGGTTCTTTTTTCTTTTATTTATAACCAATTTTTTGCTTAATATCTTGAATAAAAATCCATTATGAACTATAATTAGTAACAAAAAATTTTCTCATTAAGAATGATATCCATTTTTGTATTAAAAATCAATATAAGAGATATTACTGGATACTTCAAAAAACAAAAGTAACAAAATTAGCCACTTTGAGGAACATTATTGGACGATTTAAGGAACATTATTGGCCACTTTGAGGAACAAAATTAGCCAGTTTAAGTAACAAAATCGGCCACTTTAAGGAACAAAATTAGGACATTTTTGTTTTTTATAAAAAAATGAGAGCAACTGATCTGAATATAGCAATATTATACAGTATTCTTCCAGGCAAAGAACTTTCGATTCCAGTTTTGTATGGAATGGTGCACTCTATTTGCGGTAAAATCCCTCCTCCTCGAAAATTCCGTCAGATACTTAAAAGACTGGAGAAAAAGAATGTTTTAATGATAAAAGAAACTCCTGATGAACTTCTTTGCAAATTAACTCAATATGGTCAGATTCTCAGGGATTATTTTTATCCGATACCTCGTCTAAAAAATAAATATACAACCATCTGTGTTTTACCCGAAATTGCTGCAAAAGAAACAGGCTTTGCTATAAATTCTATTTACAAAAAAAGATGTCGTTTTCACTACCTGGTCGTATCAAAACGATTATATGTTCTTAAAAGAGTTGAAATAATAAACCTCCGTAATAGAATACCTACCTTTCCAATTGTTAAAAACCTGCTGGAGCTCGCATATCTCTTTCCAGATCCATTTCATGGAATATATAACTTTCTGGAAAAATTAAAAAGAAAAACGGCTGGTTGTGGCCTGAAGTTTTTGAGTCATTGTTTTACGTAGGTCGGTATTATGCACCGAACAACAATAAAAAAAGGGAGTTAAAA
>JAMOPB010000394.1 GCA_027064945.1 Candidatus Cloacimonadota bacterium | reverse complement strand
CAATTGTTACTTGTCACTTCTTACTTTCCGCAATAACAGTCATACTGGGTGATTCCGATTTATCGGAATTTTATCGAAGGATGAAAAATAATATTATTTCTTATTATGTATAAAAAATACTGTAATGCAATTCAACTAAAATAGGAAGTTTTAGGATTTTATTATTATAAAAATTAATAAATTTCATTGAAGATAGGATTTATTCAGCCACATTATTTGGGGTGAAAAGTATAAAATTTACAGCTATTTTCCAATTAATTGAAATTAGTATCTCTTTTGGTTGACAAATATATTCCCAAATTTTCTTTACTTCAAAAAAAATAAGTAAAGGTCTGAATTATTATCAGATCAAAAGGAGTAAGATTTGAAGAAGATTTTAGTAATGGGTGCTTGCGGTCAGATCGGTTCTGAACTTGTGGTAGAGCTTCGTAAACGTTATGGAAGAGATAATGTAATTGCTTCTGATATTCGTACGGAAGTACCTCAAGGAATCGAAGATGGGCCTTATGAAATTTTAAATATCTTAGATTCTGATAAGATTGCAGAAGTAATAAAGCAAAATGAAATTGATACAGTTTATAATCTTGTTGCAGTGCTTTCTGCTGTTGGCGAAGCAAACCCGAAATTATCTTGGGATATTAATATCGGTGGATTAGTGAATTTATTAGAATTAGCCAGAGAGCTAAAGTTTGCACTTTTCACACCAAGTTCTATCGGTGCTTTTGGTCCGGAAACTCCTCCTGACAATACTCCTCAAGATACAATTCAAAGACCTACAACTATTTATGGTGTAACAAAAGTTTCAGGTGAATTATTATGTGATTATTATTTTAATCGTTTTGGAGTTGATACTCGTGGCGTAAGATATCCCGGAATTATTTCCAATGTAACATTACCAGGTGGAGGGACTACAGATTATGCTGTGGACATTTTCTATAAAGCTATTGAAAACGGGAAATTCACTTGTAATATACCTGCCGGAACTTTTATGGATATGATGTATATGCCAGATGCTATAAAAGCTGCAATTGATATTATGGAAGCTGATCCAACAAAGCTTAAACATCGTAACTGCTTTAATGTAGCTTCAATGAGTTTTGATCCTGAAATTTTGGCTGCTGAAATTAAAAAACATATTCCTAATTTTGAAATAGATTATGATATTGATGAAGTTCGTGCTAAAATTGCTAATTCTTGGCCGAATAAAATGGATGATTCTGCTGCTCGTGAAGAGTGGGGTTGGACTCCTGAATATGATTTATCTTCAATGACAAAAGATATGTTGGAAGTTCTTTCTAAGAAATTACAGAAGTAAAATTATGATTTTTGGAACCGGAATCGATCTTATAGAAATAGAAAGAGTTAGGAAATTGGTTGATTCTAATCAAGCTTTTACAGATAGAATTTTTACTTCTTTTGAACAAGAATATTGTAAGAAGAAAAAAAAATATAGCGAATCTTATGCAGCTCGTTTTGCAGCTAAAGAGGCATTTATGAAAGCTATGGGAACAGGTTGCAGAGATGGCTTGAATTTTACTGATATTGAAGTTCGTAATAATGATTTGGGAAAACCT
>JAMOPB010000393.1 GCA_027064945.1 Candidatus Cloacimonadota bacterium | reverse complement strand
AGCGCCTTTAGGCGAATGGAATGAAAACCTGCAAAATGCAGTCAAAAGATGCGGATTTATTTATTCATCGGAATTTGGTTACGATTATGATAATTTCCCCGATTTTCCAATGGGGAATGAAGATATTTTGCAAATACCAATTCATCCTATTAGCAGCGGAAGGCTTAGACGTTCACATTTTACTGTGGAAAGAATGGTGGAATATTATCTTAATGTTTTACAAAAAAATATTGTTAATTCCGAATTGACTATTTTTTATCATCATCCATCGCATCCGCATCTAAAAGTTTTTGAATCAATTTTCGAAAAAATTAAAATGGAAAATATTCCTACTTCTAATATGAAAGATTTTGCTAAATGGTGGCTAAAAAGGGATAAAACAGTTTTTACCGCAAGTTTGGGAAATAATGAAATAGTGATTAATTCTGACAATGAGATATATTTTAGGATTTATCGGAATAAAACGGAAGCGATTGTAAAACCGAATCAAATTTTCCAAAAAGAATTTTATCCAATTAAAAGAGTGGGTGAGAAGATGAAAAATGCCAGGAAATGGTGCTGGAGAATTTTACTTTATAACTACGAAACTGCACGTGGTAAAAAAAATTATAAGAAAAGAATCAGGAAATCGTAATGAAAATTTATTTAGCGAGTTATCAAGCATTATGCCTTCATCAAGGCGGTCCGACATATAAATTGGAGCATACTAAAAAAGCCTTAAATAATTTGGGTTATGATGTAAGATATTTTGATATGTGGGACAGGACAAATGTTCCCACTAAAAATGATATTGTGCATATATTTAATGCGAGTGTAAGCACTTATGCGTTAGCAAAAAACCTAAAAAATCTTGGCGTGAAATATTTGGTAAATCCAATTTATTTTAGTAATCATTCTGCCCAAAAAATTCGAATGTATAGAAAATTAGATTCTCTATGGCAGAAAGTTTTTATCCGTTCATATTCTGATTATTCGCTAACAAAATTTGTTTGCGATAATGCTGAATTTGTTTTGCCAAATACTATTGCCGAAGGCGAATTACTTATTAACGGATTAGAGGTTAATCGTAATAAAACAGAAGTAATTCATAATGGTGTGGAAGAAAGATTTGCAGAAGCTGATCCCACGATTTTCCAAAAGAGATATGGTTTGAAAGATTTTGTTTTGTATGTTGGTCACTTAGGACCTTATAGAAAAAACGGATTAAACATTATCAAGGCATTAAGTAAGGTTGATGCACCGGTTGTATTGGTGGCAGATGTATTTGATGATGCAGCGGGATTGCAATGTCGAAATGAAATCTCCAAATCAAAAAATATTACCCATATTGAATGGATTGATCATGATGACGAATTGTTAGCTTCAGCTTATGCAGCATGCAAAGTCTTTGCATTGCCAACACGCTATGAAACACCGGGACGAGCAGCATTGGAAGCAGGTTTGGCTAATGCAAATATTGTAATTACTCCTAATGGCGGAACTAAAGAATATTTTGGTGATTTCGCTGAGTATATAGATCCTGATTCTGTTCAATCAATAACTGATGCTGTTGAAAGATCTTTGAATAAGCCCAAA
>JAMOPB010000392.1 GCA_027064945.1 Candidatus Cloacimonadota bacterium | reverse complement strand
CGGAACGAAATTCGTTAGGATCATTTTTAAAGAATTCCATTACATTTTTGCCATCTTTAATCGTTATTTTAATAATTTCAGCAGGTTCAACTTCTTTTTGCCATTCAGGACGTAAAATATCAAGTGAAATAGTTTCAGAACCAACCAAGACTGTTCCATCAGCCATCTGACCGTATGTCATTGGTCTAAATCCATGTGGATCTCTAAAAAAGTACATAGAGTTTTTTGTAGCGAGTACAGTAGAAAAAGCACCTTTAACATTTTTCATCAAAGATCTTATTGCATCCACTACAGACGCATTTTCACGTTCAATAGCATAAACAATATACTTTAAGATTAATTCTCCATCATTATAGCTAGCAAACCAAACGCCTTTTTTTTCTAATTCTGCACGAATTTCTTTATAATTTACGATGTCACCATTACTGGCTAAAGTATATGAAGGTCCTGCAAGAGTTTCAACCACGTGAGGTTGAGAATTATATGTATCGGAAGTTCCGCAGGTTGGGTATCTTACATGTCCAACAGCGATATGTCCCGGTAAATTTGCAATTTTTTCCGGAGTAAATACTTCTTTTACCAATCCCATTTTCTTACGTAATCTGAAAGCAGTTCCATCAGTAACAGCCATGCCACAACTTTCTTGACCTCGATGTTGCTCTGCAAAAAGTCCTAAAGTTGCAAGATTTGCAGAATCTTCATTGTTAAATATTCCAATTATACCGCACATTTTTTTGTAATAATCTCCTAAATATTTTATTAATTTTTCTTTTTGAAAGATAGTTTATTCTCGTTACCTGCCAATAATCTTTGAATATTAGATTTATGTTTAACAATAATAAATGTAGCAATTACAAATACTAATACAAGAATTTCTTTTGATTGGAAGCCATTTTGGATATTAATGATTAGCTCAGAGACAAAAAGTGTTAGAGCTGCTAATATGGAGCCTAAAGACACATAGCGAGTAAGCCAAACCGTGATAATAAAAACAACTAAAGCAATGCCGACAGATAGGGGAGTAAGAGCGATGAAGACTCCGGCTGAAGTTGCAACGCCTTTTCCACCTTTGAAGTTAAGAAAAATTGTGAAAATATGTCCTAAAATAGCTGTCAATGCTACTGCAATTAGCCATGGATCGCTGAATCCTAAATATTTTCCAACAAAAACCGGAATAGCCCCTTTTGCCATATCAAGAATTAATGCGATCACACCGTATTTTGTTCCTAAAACGCGCAAAGCATTTGTAGCACCTACATTGCCACTTCCATATTCTCGGATATCTAATTTTTTTATTTTTTTTCCTAAAATATAGCTAGTGGGAATGCTTCCCATAAGATATGAAATGACTATTAGACTAATCTTCAACAAGATATTCTGCATATTCACCCCTTCCGCGATAGAAAGTACGAATTGTTGCACCTTCAAACTTAAAAGCTTCGCGTAATTGATTTTTTAAATATCTACGATAATGTACAGTTACCAATTTAGGATTATTACAAAAGAAGATAAATGTTGGAGGATGTACTTTTATCTGGCTACAATAATAGATTTTTGTATGCTTTCCACTTGAATGTG
>JAMOPB010000391.1 GCA_027064945.1 Candidatus Cloacimonadota bacterium | reverse complement strand
CCTATATTCAGAAAGATTCGTGCCATTCGTGAACAAAAAAAATGCCACGTTGAATATATCGAAGTGGCACGAAAATTATTATGAAATCTTTATCCTTCGATAAAATTCCGATAAATCGGAATCACTTAGGATGACAATCTCCGACTTGTTACAAGTTTGTCATAGTTAAGAGAAAAAACAATCAAGTATCCAACTGAAAGCTCATTGGCAGAAGCTCATTAATATTTGTTTCTACGACATCTTTATTGGAAAATATGATTATCGGTAAATCATTGGAAAATTCTGAAATTACCTGCCGGCAAGCACCGCAAGGAGGGAAAAGTTTATCTGAATCTACATAAATTACCAATCTTTTAAATTTTCTTTCTCCTTCCGAAACAGCTTTGAATATAGCGGTTCTTTCAGCACAATTTGTTAATCCGTAAGAAGAATTTTCCACATTCACACCTGTGAATACTTTTCCCGATTCTGTTTCTAATGCTGCTCCTAATTTGAAATTTGAAAATGGTGCATAAGCATTTACTGATGCTTTCTTCGCAATTTCCATTAATTCCTTTTTATCCATTTTTTCCTCCTATTAATAGTGGTATGTTTTATTATTTAAAATTGTAAATGCACGATAAATTTGCTCGGAAATTAACAATCTGATCATTTGATGCGTAAATGTTAATTTAGAAAAACTCAAACGCAAATCAGCTAATTTGATAACATCCGGATGAAGTCCGTAAACGCCTCCGATGATAAATGTTATGCTTTTGCCACTAATTGATATTGCTTCTAGTTTCTTAGCAAAATCTATCGAACCGAATTGTTTGCCATATTCATCGAGCGCAATGATATAGTCTCGTGGGTTTAAATTTTTTTTGATTATTTCAGATTCTTGAGCTTTTACAAGATCTACCGTATTGGAATTTGTTAGTTTTACGTCAGGTAAAATTTTCCAAGTGAGTTTACCAAAACGACTTATTCGTTTTACATATTCGTCGATGCCTTTTTTGATAAAATCTTGCTTGGTTTTTCCTAAACAGATAATTTTGATATTCATAATCTATCCTAATTTATTGGGAAAAAAAGAGCCCGCAAGGGGCTCTAAATATTTGATCTAAAAAAATGATTAAGCACTAAGGATTCCCATAGCCATTGATAAATATTTTGTTTTAGCATCATCGGCACGAGAAGCAATTAAGATAGGAACTTTTGCTCCCATTACTACGTGTGCAACTTGATAGTTGCAATAATATGTAAGAGTCTTGCCGAAAATATTTCCCGCTTCAATATTAGGAACCACTAAAATATCAGCATCACCGGCTACTTCAGATTTTATGCCTTTTGTTTCTGCTGCTTTTTTACTGATAGCGTTGTCAAAAGCTAATGGACCGTCAATAATACAACCTTTAATCTGACCTCTTTGATTCATCTTTGCTATTATTCCTGCATCCACAGTAGATTGAATTTTCGGATTTACAGCTTCGGAATGAGTTAAAAGCGCAACCTTTGGATTTGGATTTCCCAAACCATGAGCTACTCTTACACAATTGTTGATTATTGATACTTTTTCTTGTAAATTTGGAAGAGGTAA
>JAMOPB010000390.1 GCA_027064945.1 Candidatus Cloacimonadota bacterium | reverse complement strand
CGTTTGGCAAGAACCTACCGGAATTGATGGATTCTGGTATATCACAGTTGTAGGCAATGTGAATGATGAAGATTTAACTATTAAAATATATGATTCTGAAAGTGATCAGATTTATGAAAATAGTGAAATCCTAACTTTTGAGGATAACACCACAATTGGAACCATTCAAGATCCTTTTGTAACAAATTTCTTCACCACAAATGTTAGCGAGAATAGTTTGCCTGAGCCTAATTTCCAACTATTCCCAAATCCATTTATACTAAGTAATAGCAGAAATAATTTGAATCTTAAATTTTCACCAAAAAGTGTTGATGATAATTCTTTCATTGAAATATACAATATCAAAGGACAAAAGGTTAGAGTTTTAGATTTACAAGAACCTAATATCTCCGCCGGTTCAATAATTTGGGACGGATATAATTCCAATAATAATCCGGTAAGCTCCGGAGTATATTTCATACGTTTACAATCCGGCGAAAAAGTAATTTCTACAAAAAGATGCATGATTATTAAATAGATTAAGAATCATAAAACATCAATGGGCAGGAAACACAATTTCTTGCCCATTTTTTTTGGAACACATTGTGCATAATAAGGTTATCTTATTTTAGGAGTATAATTTGATATTCAGAATAATTGAAAGTTTATTGATAATTTACTATGTCATATATTTTTTCTTGGATTGGCTTTATTTTATTATCTTTATGATAAATATAAAAAAAGAAAAAACTACATTTGAGAGTGATGATTCTTTTATTAATCATCCTGTATCAATCATTGTGCCGGCTTTCAACGAAGAAGTTACAATTATTGATAGCATTAAAATGTTACTTTCTTTAGATTATCCTGATTATGAAGTAATAGTAGTGAATGATGGTTCTAGTGATTCAACTTTAGAAAAACTACTTACCACTTTCCAATTTTCAAAATTTAATGTTTTAAACTCTGTAAATATTCCTACCAAACCAGTAAACTCAATATACAAAGCCAATGATCATAATCTAATTGTAATCGATAAGCAAAATGGTGGTAAAGCAGATAGTATTAATGTTGGAATCAATTTAGCTTCCAAAAAATATATCTGTACCATAGATGCCGATTCCATCCTAGATAAATCTGCACTTAAGCAGACAGTTCAGCCATTTATAGACGATCCAGCTACCTTTGTTACCGGTGGACAATTAGCTGTAGCAAATGGTGTGATATTACGCAATAATCATGTTCAAAGCTCTCAACTCCCCAAAAATATTTGGGTTCAATGGCAAATTATTGAGTATATGAAATCATTTCTAATTTCTCGCTACAGCATGAGCAAAATGAATGCAATTATTATTATGTCCGGAGCATTCTCTTTATATAGAAAAGCAGATCTTCAGAAAGTTGGAGGGTTTCTTACCAAACATAATGAAGCTGAGTATCTACAAGAAATTTCTATTCAGAACAGACAAACCGTATGCGAAGATATGGAAATTGTCGTTCGCTTGTGGCGTTATTTCATAGAAAAAAAACAGATTGTCAAAGCCAAATTTCTACCACATCCTCTTTGCTGGACTGAAGTTCCTGATAATCCAGAATTTCTA
>JAMOPB010000389.1 GCA_027064945.1 Candidatus Cloacimonadota bacterium | reverse complement strand
AATCATATTCTCATCTAACATGTTATAATTGATTGTATGTATAACAAAATATTTCATTGGAGTTTGAACATAAGCTTCCGCTATGTTTTCCGCATTGGGGATTTGGAATTGTTTAAAATATTCTGTTTTCAAATTCATATTTTTAAAATTCTCATAATATATCGAGTCAGAAGGATTTGTGTCCAATTTCAAAATAACTTTTACATATCCGTTAATTGCTTCCAGATTCCCATAAACATCATTTTCTTGGGAAAAGTTGATTCTTGATTTAGCATTATAAGTTACATCGTTTTCTAAGATTACCTCAACATTCACATCATAAATTTCTTTCGTTAAACTCAAGATTTTTATCTTATCTTCAAAGTCGGTAAAAGAATAGTTCTCAGCCAAATAGTCAGCCGAGAGCAAATTAATATTTATTTCTGCAATTTCTGACTCAAACATATTCTTAAAATTATCATTTATCAGAATAGTAAAAGTATTTCCAGTATGGTTTTCCAAAACACTACATGCTATTAAAATAATTAGCATTACGATTACAGTAATTTTTAGCTTCATCTCATTTCCTTATTAGTTCTTTAATTGTTACTACTTCATAATCATTATCAAATATCCACTGCATTATATCTCTAAATTCTTCAGGTGGACAATTAGCACCAAAACCTTCATCGTCATCGGCAATTTTATGAAATCCTAAGATTACAGCATATTCACCATTTTCCGTAGCTCTAATAAATCTGGAAATAATCGTTTGAGGAGTAAAAGAACTATCATAAGAAAAATAACCGAGATTTGTTCGATCAATAGGATAAAACAGCTGATTATCCATGCTATTGCGAATATTTTGATAAAATTCCAAAACAATTGCTAACCTATCCGGATCAATTGAACCTGAAGGAATAGCAAAACTTTCATGACTTAATCCTCGAGCTCTCAAGTTTTGCCAATCTTGTTCAATTTCATGACGCATTTTTTCCAAACTTATATTCGGTAAATATGGATGATTAAGAGAATGTCCTCCAATTTCCCAACCATAATCAAATTCCATCTCTTCAATCATTTGCCAAGTACATCTTCCTTCAGTACCGATCCTGGCGGTATTTATAAAATTTGTTACTTTAAAACCGTAATCATTCAATATTGGCAAAGCTTCTGTGTATTGGCTTACATATTGATCATCAAATGTAATTACTATGTAAGGTTTTTTATTTCTTTGTGAAGTAGGAAATTTGCAACTTACGAGTAAAATTGCTAATAATAATATTTTATAAATCTTTTTCATAATGATAATTTATTTGGAAACCAATTTGTTGATAATCCTGATCAAAATTAGGTTTAAAATAACTGTAATTAACACCTAATGCTAATTTATTTGCAAATCTGTATTGATGTAAAATGGCATATTCCTCATTCTTATAATTCTGCGTAAATTCGTTCATGGAGTTGTTTCGGTAAAACAGAGTAACCTCATTTTTCTTAAATGCAATTTTTACAAAAGATTGGCTTTGCTTGTTTGCATTTGAGATATCCATAAAATCTTCCATGAAATAATTTGATCCAATATAAAAATTATCATTTATCT
>JAMOPB010000388.1 GCA_027064945.1 Candidatus Cloacimonadota bacterium | reverse complement strand
TATTCCGCCGCAACTTAGCAAATTATGTTACAATTGAAATATAACATTATCCGCTTTTTTCAAACGTTGGGAGCTTTTCTTGTTTCATTCTTTTGGCGGTTTAAAAGAATGAAAAAGATAAATAAGGATAAAGGATAAAGGATAATGTAAAAAGTGAAATAACTATAAAACACTAACCCTAAACCTTTAACCTTTTATGTAAGAGATAATTATTTATTCAATTCTAGCCATTTTGCGATGATTTCCATAATATTCACTTCACCGATTAATTTGATATTTTCGTCAACTACAGGAACTTCGTTTATCTTTTCTGAGATCATAATTTTGATAAGTTTTTTTACTTTTGTATGTTTATAAACGTAATGAGGATTCCTATTCATAATATCTTTAGCTATTTTTGCATTTGAAAATTCCAAATATGAACTAATTTGAAGTGATTGGTTTTCTTCCAAAAATATGGTTGGAAAAAGGTATTGGATAACACTATTAGTTCTAATTGAACCAATCAATTTACCTGAATCATTAACCACATAAGCGTGTCTTGAGCGAATATCTTTTATTATCGCCGACATTATCTCTTTTATTTTAGTATCTTCGTAGATAATAGTAGGATCTTTAATAATTAAATCCTTTATCTCTGAAATTTGTATCTTACTTAAGTGTTCTTCCATAAAAATCTCCTAATAAAAATAATTAAATAATTCAAAAAAACATACAATAAACTAATAAAAAATGATGCATATTATATATTCGATTTTAGAAAAAAAGCTTTCTCTTTTTCTTAGATTTCTCCTGCCTTTGAAAGTGCATATTTTGTGAGAATTGGACCTATAATCTCAAAAATAATACAAGTTGCAGTAACTGTGGTGATAATGGTTACACCAATATAATCTCCTGAAGTAACTCCTTCAGATATTGTTCGTCCCATTCCATGAAAATCTTCCTTCACTAAAAGAGATAATCCGATTGCAACTCCTGCTTGAGATAAAATTCCCAATCCTAAATATTTCTTTATTTTATCATCTAATTTTCCTAAAACAGCTCCAACTCTTGCTCCTGAAATTAATCCAAATGCACGAGATAAAACATATACAATTCCTAAAATTCCTAAACTTGGGATAGCTGAAATATGTAAGTTAGCTCCTGCTAAAGTGAAAAATAAAATGAATAAAAGAGGCATAAAAGTTTTTAAGTTTTCTTGGATTCTTCGGATAAGTGCAGCTGATTGTGTATTGATTATGAAAATTCCTATGATCATTATTGTTAGAATTATTGAAGCGTGGAATAATTTGCTTAATCCGCATGTAAACAAAACAAATCCAAAAATCAGGATAATTAAGTCTTCATTGCTTTTTAATTTTTTACTTAAAAATGAGAAAATTATTCCGGTTAAAACTCCAATTAAAAGGCTTATTCCTATCTCTTCCAATGGCATCAAAATAGTTGTTAGAAAGCCTGCAGCTTCTTGCCCTGTTTCTTGAAGTAATAAGCTTTGCGCAAAAGCAGAAGCAAATCCGAAGATAATGATTCCTAATCCGTCATCAAATCCTACTACAGTATAAAGTGCTTTGGTTAAACTGCCTTTTGCTTTGTACTCTTGTATTATTGCTACTGTTCCTGCCGGTGCACTCGCAGGAGCAATTCCGGCAAAAACTAAGGCTAATGGCAGATTGCCTGTCAGCAGATAAATGGTTGTTAAAACAAAACCAAAAGCAAAAAAGGATTCCAACAAAATTACATAAACCATTCCTTTTCCGAGCTTTTTTAGAGTGGAAAATTTAAGTTCCAATCCAATACTTAAAGCTACAAAACCTAAAGCAATGTCTGTGATAAATCCTAAACTTTCTTGCAGATGATCTGAATAAAAATCCAAGAAAGATGGACCTAAGATAGCTCCAAATATCATGAAACCAATAATTGAAGGTAGTTTGATTAATCGCATATTTTTACCAAAATAGTAACCTATTAAGATGGTTGCGCCAATCAACATAAGAGTGTGAACTTGAAAATAATGAGCAATGTTTTCCATAAAATGTCCTATAATATTAGATCTGAAGTGCGCCGTTTAAACGGGCTATATGTTGTGTGTAGTAAAGTAAACCGGAATGCTGAGGTTGATTGTTGATTATCAAATCTAACTGTTTGCATATTTGGTCTGCAATGCCGGTTTCCACTGTTGCTGAAATTAAGCGGCAATATTTCTCTTTGCTGTTTTCTAAAAAACTACTGAATAGAGGCATATGATATAGATATTCAGCAGCATTTTCCGCATCAAGTAATACCAAATTAGTATTTTCACTTTCTGTAAAAATTTCTAAGATAGGATCGAAAATGTTTTCATCCTGAATAATTACATTTATTAGCATATGTGATTTTAATTGTTTTGGTTCATCATTTACTTTGGTGTGGTTTAAAAAAGTTTGTCTTATCGCTTCCGGTGTAGGAGCATTAAGGATTTTAGAAATATTATCTTTAGAACGAAGATATTGGCTTATTCCGGCTAACAAGCGGATCATCTCTGTGGAAGCACCTTCGGGTGCTAAAATGAAAATAATAACTTTGGTTGGCTTGTTATCTATGGAATCAAATTTAATTCCATTTTTTGAAGTGATAATCCCCATAATAAAATTATCTAAATTTTTTAATCTGCAATGGGGTATAGCGATCTCAGGTGCAATAGCAGTTGATCCTAATTTTTCTCTTTCCCAAAATTTCTTTTCTATCGTTGATGCTGATATTTTCTTATTGTTAATGCTATTTGCAGCCAATTCAGAAATATGATGCAAAATTTCATTTTTATTGTATTTCTTGTCTACTTGTTCAATGCACTCTAATTTTAAAATACGTGATAATTCCATAATTTTATCCTCCATTTAAGAACAAAGTTTTCCAAATGAAAATTATGTCAAATATAGTTTTCAAATATTTTTTTTGAGTAGAATTATAATTCTTAATTTTCGGCTATCGAAGTTCATCATAAAAATAGAATTATCTTAAAGTAGTCTCTCGGTTTTGCGATAGCATTATTAAATATTGTTAATTAATACTTATGAATCATCTTGACGCTATCTAAATAGCTAAGAAAAGTGGATAAACTTTATTATGGTTAAACTTTATAATTATTAAATAAATGATGTTAAGGTAATTTAAATCATGTAAACATATTATAAAAAATGAGGATAAATATGATAAATAAGGAATTGATTCGTCTGGCATTTACAGAAGACTTGCATGAGATAGGTGATGTAACAAGTCAGGCTATTTTTACTGATGAAGAATCAAATTATAAGTTGTTTGCTAAAGATAGTGGCATTTTATGTGGAATTGATTTGTTTCAAGAAGTTTTTCACACTTTGGATAAAGATGTTAAATTTGAGTTATTTTTTACAGATGGGAATAGGATAAATAAAGGCGATCTAATTGCTAATATTTCCGGTAAAGTTTTATCTATGTTACAAGCTGAAAGAGTTGCGTTGAATTTTTTATCCAATCTTAGTGCAATAGCTACCAAAACAAACAAATTTGTGCAAGCAGCAGAAGGCAAATGTAAAATTTTGGATACAAGAAAAACCCTGCCAGGATATCGTAAATTGCAAAAATATGCCGTAAAATGTGGTGGTGGAGAAAATCATCGTATGGGATTGTATGACATGGTGATGATTAAAGATAATCATCATGATGCTGCCGGCGGAATTACAAATGCTGTGCAGAAAGTGCGTAGTAAATGGCAAAACAGATTTAAAATTGAAGTGGAAACTCGTAACCTTGAAGAGGTGAAAGAAGCTATCGAATGCGGAGTTGATATAATAATGTTGGATAATATGAGTAATGAAGAGATGAAAAAATGTGTAGATTACATTGCAGGAAGGGCATTGGTTGAAGCTTCCGGTAATATGAATCTTCAACGAATTGCCGATGTTGCGGAAACAGGAGTTGATTATATTTCTGTAGGTGCATTAACTCATACTGTAGAAGCATTCGATTTTTCATTAAGGAAAAAATAGGAAGGTAGAAAATGAATTTTAAAGATATGTCTAAACAAGAAATAATTGATTACGTAAACGGAATCAGAAAGAAATATGAAGGTAAAATTGCTATTCCTGCACATCATTATCAAAATAGTGATTTGGTAGATTTATCAGATTTGGTGGGAGATTCTTATAAATTGGCTGTTGATTGTGCAAAACTTTCTGCTGAATTTGTAGTTTTTTGCGGAGTTCGTTTTATGGCTGAAGGCGCAGCTGTTTTAGCCAAAGAAAACCAACGTGTTTTACATCCTGATCCTAATGCAGGTTGTCCTATGGCAGATATGATTTCTGAAGAAAATGCCAAAACTGCTTTTGATAAAATTACAAAATTATCAAATAAACCTATTGCTCCGATTGTCTATATGAATTCTTATGTAGATATGAAAGCTTTTTGTGGTGAACGAGGAGGAACTGTTTGTACAAGTTCCAATGCAAATAAAATAGTAAAATATTACTTAGATAACGGTTTTAATGTTTTTTTCTCACCTGATCACAAATTGGGAATTAACACAGCAAGAGAATTAGGTTTGAAAGATGATGAAATCTGTAAAATAAAACGGGATTTCAGTTTTGAAGGTAATCCTGCTACTGCAAGAATGTTTTTATGGGATGGCTTTTGCCATGTTCATGTTGATTTCAATGTAGAAGATGTGGCAGCTGTTAGAGAAAAGTATCCTGAAATAAAAGTAATTGTTCATCCTGAATGTATCGAAGAAGTGGTTAATGCTTCCGATATCTCCGGGAGTACGCAGAAAATTTATAATGAAGTAATAAATTCATCCGATGATGTGAAATGGGCTATCGGAACAGAAATCAATTTTGTGCAAAGATTAGCTGATAATAATCCTAATAAAGTAATTGTTCCTTTAAGAAAAAGTTTATGCCATAATATGGCAAAAATCAATTTGGTAAATTTAGCTGAAGCTATAGAATCTATTGATGAATATTATACAAATGGCGGTAAATTGATAAACGAAGTTTTTGTGAAAAATGAATATAAGGAAAATGCCAAAATAGCTTTGGAAAAAATGATTGAGATTGTAGAATCTTAAGAAATTGAATAAGTTGGGAATATGCGAAAAATTTATGATGTAATTATTGTTGGAACCGGCATTTCAGGTTTGTCGGCAGCTGCATTTCTAAGAAATAGCGGATTAGATGTATTGGTTATTACTAAAGAAAAAGATCTGGCCGAGACAAACACAAATTATGCACAAGGTGGCATTATTGCTTGGAAAGAAGGAGATCGGAAAGAAGAGCTGAAGAAAGATCTTTTTGCTGCCGGAGTAAACTATAATTTTGATGATGCTGTAGAGATGTTTGCTGAAGATGGTCCAAAACTTGTTTTTGATTTCTTTATCAATGATATGGGAATCGATTTCAATCGAACTACCGAGGGCGAATTCGATTATACTGAAGAAGCTGCTCATTCTACCAGACGCATATTACATTATGCTGACCATACAGGTGAGAAAATCCAAAGCTCTTTGATAGATTTTGTTAAGAAATTTGATATTGAAATATTAGCTGATCATACTTGCATAGATATAATTACAAATAGTCACCATTCTAGGAATCCAAGAGAATTATATTTGCAAGAAGAAGTGATGGGTGTTTATGTTTTGGATAATGTTTCTGGAGATATAAAGACTTTGCTGGCGAGTAAAGTAATTTTAGCCACAGGCGGCTTGGGCAATTTGTATCAACATACCACAAATCCTGCTTCAGCTACCGGAGATGGATTAAGTATGGCCTATCGTGCCGGCGCTGATATTATAAATGCTGAATTTGTTCAATTTCATCCAACCAGCTTGTTTCATAAAGATATAAAACGATTTTTAATTTCGGAAGCTTTGCGAGGTGAAGGTGCAAAATTAATTGACCATGATGGAAATGAATTCATGCACGAATATTCTCCTCTTAAAGAGTTGGCCCCACGCGATGTAGTTGCTAGAGCAATTTATGATAAAATGTCTAAGACCGGAAAACAATATATGTTGCTGGATTTAGCTAATAATTACAAAGGTGAAAAATCTATAGAGAAACGGTTTAGCAAAATTTATAATACTTGTTTGTCAGGTGGGATAGATATTACAAAAGAGCCAATTCCTATTGTTCCGGCTGCTCATTATTTTTGTGGTGGGATAAAGGTAGATTTGGCTGGAAAAACCACATTGAAAAATCTCTACGCAATTGGCGAAACCAGTTGCACAGGCCTACATGGTGCAAATCGTTTAGCCTCTTCATCTTTATTGGAAGGATTACTTTGGGCGAAAAAATCTACTGATGATATCAAACAAAATTTCAAACCTATTCCAGCTCATAGATTTGCTGAAATTCCTGATTGGCAATTACCAATTTATCGTGAAGAATTTGATGATCTTCTACTATTGCAAGATTGGAAAGCTATTCAATTAACTATGTGGAATTATGCAGGTATTATTCGTACAGAAAAAGGGCTTTCCAGAGCAAAAGCAGATTTAAACTATTATTCACATAGAATTCTTAGCTTTTACCGGCAAGCACGCTTAACAAAACAGATCATAGAACTGAGAAACGGAATAGTGTGTGCCTCAATTATCGCAAATGCTGCTGTTCATAATAATAAATCTTTGGGATGCCATTTTGTGCGTTCCAAATAATATTTATCAACTTTAAAAAAATAGGAATTATTAATGTCTTTTGTACATCTTCATAACCATACTCAATATAGTATGCTCGATGGCGCTTGTCGTGTAGATAAAATGATAGAGCTTGCCAAAGAATTTAATATGCCGGCAGTTGCAATGACTGATCATGGTAATATGTTCGGAACTATCGACTTTTATAACACTGCAAAAAAAAATGGAATTAAACCGATAGTCGGAATTGAAGCTTATATTGTTAATTCGGATTTAGATGATCCTGATAGTAAGAAAGATAAGCGACATCATTTAGTGCTTTTAGCTAAAAATCTTACCGGTTATAAGAATTTAATGAAAATCTCATCTTTAGCTTTTACTCAAGGTTTCTACTATAAACCGCGTGTGAGTAAAAGTATTTTAAAGAAATATGCAGAGGGATTGATCTGTTCCAGTGCCTGCTTGCAAGGGGAAATTCCTTATCTGCTTTTGAATAACCGTCGAGAAGAAGCAATTACTGCATTGAATTGGTACAAAGACCTCTTCGGAGATGATTTTTATATTGAAATACAAGATCACGGTTTGGAAGATGAAAAAAGAGTTGCTCCGCTGCTTATCGATTTGGCTAATGAAACAAATACTCAGATGATTGTTACTAATGATTGTCATTATCTTCAAAGATCTGATGCTGAAGCGCACGATGTGTTGCTTTGTATCCAAACCGGGAAAAATCTAAATGATCAAAATAGATTACGCTATAAAACGGACGAACTTTATTTTAAGAATGAAGTGGAAATGCGTGAACTTTTTCCGGATCAACCTCAAGCTTATGACAATACTATAAAAATTGCTGAGAAAATTAATCTGGAATTAGATTATAACGAATTTATTTTTCCTCATTTTGAAATACCTGACAATTTTGCCAATATGGGCGAATATATACGCGCCCTTTGTTTAGATGCTGTGGATTCTAAATATGAATCAGGTATGACAGATGAAATCCAAGAAAGATTAGATTTTGAATTGGATGTGATCAATAAAATGGGATACAATGGATATTTCCTAATTGTGAAAGATCTGATTGATGCTGCCAGAGCCGAAGGAATTCCGGTAGGACCGGGACGTGGTTCTGCTGCAGGTAGTATTGTTTCCTTTCTACTTGATATTACTCGTTTAGACCCGCTTAAATACGGCTTACTTTTTGAAAGATTCTTAGATGTGGAACGTGTAGGAATGCCGGATATTGATATTGATATTTGCTCGATCGGACGTAATCGCGTTATTGATTATGTGGTTGAAAAATATGGACGTAACAGCGTTACTCAGATTGTTACCTTTGGAACTTTGGGAGCAAAATCCGTAATAAAAGATGTGGCTCGTGTGATGGAGGTTTCCGCTGCTGAAGCTAATAAAATTACAAAAATGATGCCAACTGCAGCTAAAATGACATTAAAAAAAGCATTAGAAGAATCTCCTGAATTTAATGATTATATGCATGCAAATGAATTGAATAAAACAATTCTAAAACATTCATTTGTATTGGAAGGTTTGATTCGTCAAACCGGAATCCATGCAGCCGGAGTAGTTATTGGTCCCGGAGATTTAAGCGATTATGTTCCTTTAGCCGTAAATAAGCAAAAAGACGGAGAAGCTGCGGTTGTAGTTCAATACGAAGGTAAATGGTTAGATGATCTTAAGATGCTGAAAATGGATTTCTTGGGATTAAAAACTCTTTCGATTATTGATCGCGCGGTAAAACTTGTTAAAGAATCACAAAATATTGTGGTTGATATTGATAATATCCCACTTGATGATAAACCTTCTTATGATCTTCTCTCATTAGGAAAAACCGATGGTATTTTCCAATTTGAATCTGCCGGAATG
>JAMOPB010000387.1 GCA_027064945.1 Candidatus Cloacimonadota bacterium | reverse complement strand
ATAATTTTTTTTATTTTAAACCCAAAATTTCTTTTGTTTGCTCAGGTGTGGCAATTGGTCGTCCAACTTCTTTAGCAATGCGTGCAACACGAGCCACTAACTGTTCATTAGAATCTGCTAAGACTCTTCTATGATAGAAAATATTATCTTCAAATCCCACACGAATATGACCACCCATTGTCATAGCCATCATTGCACATGGTAATTGCCATCTACCAATACCTGCTACACCCCAAGTAGCTGAAGGAATCTCTTCTTTTAAATGCTCTGCCATATAAAGTACATTTTTGGGTTTTCCACTCATTCCGCCAGGTACTCCAAGCACAAATTGAATGTGCAAAGGTTCATGAGTTATTATGCCTTTTTTTGCTAATTTTGCAACCACATCAATCATACCTGATTCATAAACTTCAATTTCAGGAGCTACGCCTGTTTCTTTGAAATATTCACTTAAACGAATAATATCTTGAGGTGAATTTATAAAAACTTGATCGCCAAAATTCAATGTGCCGGCGTTCAATGTTGCCATTTCTGGTTTCAATTGTAATGGTGCCATTCTTTCTTCAAAAGATACACCAACAGCACCACCGGTACTAATTTGGATAAGCATTTCAGGAACAGCAGCACGCACTTTTGTTATTGTTTCTTCAAAACGCTCAAGTCTTTGCGAAGGTGTTCCGTCATCTTCACGTACATGCAAATGAAGTACACGCGAACCGGCTTCAAAACAAGCTTTAGCACAAGCAGCTTGCTCATCTGGTGTGATTGGCAAATTTGGTTGAGCTTCTCTTGTGGTTTCAGCTCCCGTAAGAGCTGTAGTAATAATCAACGGATTGTTCATCATCAATCTCCTTTATATTTTTTAATTATTAAGTTTTTTTTAACTATAACCAACGAAAACTAACACAGGATTAGCTGTATTAGTTTTCGTGATTTTTTTAGATAGTTATTAGTCCATTAACTTTTTAACATCAACCAATGCTTCTCTGATAGCTTCTGCAGCTTTATCGAGATCTTCATCAGTATGACGATATGCAATATAACCATGATGATATGGCTGTAAGAATACACCTCGACGAATCACCTGAGTATAGAATTCATTACGTAATTTTTTATAAAGTCCGTTTTCATCTTTATCAAAAGAAACAAATGGCATTAATGGAGCACCGGAAAGTGTGCAAGGAACGCCACTTTCTTCAATGATTTTTTCTACTTTTTCACAGAAGCGTGTACCTTTAATACGGATTTGATCTAAGATATTATCACGTTCCAAGATCTCAATAGTTTTTAATGCTGCAACTTGTTCTAAACTATTTGGGAAGAAAGTGGAAGAGATAAATACACGATCAGAAACAACATTCATAATCTCTTTCTTTCCAACCACAGCACTAATTGGATAACCATTTGCCATAGCTTTACCGAAAACGCTTAAATGTGGAGTTACGCCAAAATAAGCTTGAGCTCCACCTAAACTGTAGCGGAATCCTGTACGAATTTCATCAAAGATAAGAACAGCACCATATTTTTCTGCTAATTCTTTTACAGCTTCCAAATATCCGGGTTTTGGTTCTTCAACAGGTTTTGCC
>JAMOPB010000386.1 GCA_027064945.1 Candidatus Cloacimonadota bacterium | reverse complement strand
ATTTATAATGAACAGATAGTTTTTGATATTACCATTTCGAGAAAATTCATGAGGAATCATTTTGATAAAACTTATAAATGTTTCTTTCTTTTTTATCTTGGAATCTATCTCTTTTATTTTCCAAAAACCTAAAGAAGCGATAAACAAAAGCATTCCGGCACCAAATAGCAAGATACTATAATTTTTTGGATAAGAATATTGCTTCAATAAATTTCTTACGATAAATGCTGACGTCAAAATACCAATACTGCTAAATATTTGTTTAATCGTAAAAAATTTCTTTCGTTTCTCAGCTAAAATAGATTTTCCTAAAATATCCATATAAGAAATATTAGCATAAGAACCGCTAAACGAAAAGATCGAGATAAGAACAAAAATAGCTGTGATAGTAACTAAATTACTCAAATAATCAGAAAAAAACAAAATCACTGCCAATAACAATAAGGTGAGCACTCTAAGAGAAATTGCCGAAATCAAAGCTGCTTTTTTTCTTTTCTTATTAGCGATAAATCCTGCAAACACAATTTGCACAATGCTAGAGCCACCCACCATTATTGCAGTAAGCATTCCCAAGGTGATAGCACCACCACCTGCTTTTATTAACATTGATGGGATAATCGTGTGAATATCCATAAAATTTGAAGCAAGTGACAGAAAAATCCCATGCCAGATAAAAGCGATGAAATTATGATTTGATATCTCTTTGGTTAGTTTTCTTTCCATTATTTATAGCTTTTCTCACCGGCTTCAATTTTCACTTTTAGAATATTCTCAAATGGGATAAGCGGACAAGCATAATCATGGCTATAAGCACACCAAGGATTTGTTGCTAAATTAAAATCTAAAAACCATTTATCTCCATCTTTATCTTCAGATTCAATCAAATCGATATATCTTCCGGGTCCATAAGTTTCTTTCCCGCTGGTTGCATCTTTAAACGGCACAAAAAGTCTTTCTTCCGAAGCATCGGTTTTATATGCATGCAAAATACATTCAACACCATCTACTTCGAAAACAAATCTTCCCCATCTAAGATAGTCGCGTATATTTCCAACACTATCTTCAAGCTGAATGTGCTCTTTGTTTTCGAATTCTTCCAATTCTAAGTTAAACATATATTTTGGATTTGGTTCATAATAGTTCAAACCTTCAAAGTTTTCTCTCTCTTCAAAAGGAATTGGTGATTGAGGGCTTTCTTTAAAAAACTTATCTTTAGCAACTCTATTATGCTTGATTGCCCAGATATATTCTTCTAAATTCATTTTATTTCCTCCTTATATTCGATGAACTCGTAAAAAGCCTTCTTCTATGATACCAAAAAATTGGTTCATGATGATGATGAACTAAACTTCTTACGAGCTCATTATTTTTTACGGATTTGCAAAAAAATCCGTTTTATACAGTTTTATTTCTTCAATTTCTTCAATACATCTTCAGAAGCTAAAACAACTAAGTTTGCAGCTGGATAGAAAGATTGATGTGGTTGTGAAGCATAACTTAATTCTGTTAAATCTTCAACTGTTGATTTTTTCTGAATAGAATAAGTTAATAAATCAACTCTACCGACAACAGGCTCTCCACTTACAATTTGTGCACCTAAAACACGGTGAGTATTTTTATCTACAACCAATTTCATTTTCTTATTTTTCTTAGTTGGCATAATTGGGAATTTAGTAGTTACTTCGCTATAGCCGCAAACAACTTCAAATCCTCTTTGAATAGCAGTTTTTTCAGAAAATCCGGTTCCACCGACAAAGTATTTTCCTACTTTTGTAGCAGCACCATTATAGAAACCTTTATATTCTCTATTTTGTCCTAAAAGGTTGAATCCTAATATCTTTGCCATTGGAACAGCATTAGTAGCTAATTTACCACTTAACACTTTGCCATCAATACCACTATGGAATTGAACACAATCACCTACAGCGTAGATATCTTTTACATTAGTTTCCATTTTGCTATTAACAATAATTCCATCTCTTTCTACTTCGATATCCATTCCCTCAATTGTTGGAATAACAGGTTTTGTACCTACGGCAAAAACGATAATTCCTGTTTGCTTACCATCTTTTGATTTTGGGAATTTGATAACTTTACCGCTATCCATAACAACTTCTTCAACGAATTTATCACCTTTTAATTCCACAACTCTGGAATTTGGAACAAAATTCACACCTTTGTTACTCATCTCGTATTGAAGTTCTAATGCCATCTCTTTATCGATCATATTTGGAAGAACAGAATCTGCCATATCAACCAAATGCACATTCATACCCTTAAAAGCGAGTGCTTGTGAAAGTTCTATTCCAATTGCTCCTGCTCCCACAACAACAGCATCATTGATATCTTTTGAGATCTTTTCTTGAATCCATAATAGATCGTCTTCTGTTTTGAATCCGCTAACACCTTCAAGTTCGCTTCCGGGAATTGGTGGAATAAAAGGAACAGTTCCTGTTGCAATAATTAATTTTTCAAAAGAAATTGGTTCACCTTTTTCCAATTCCAAAGTTCTATCGCCTTTGATTTTTGTTACTTTATCTCGAATTAAATCTACACCGGCATCTGTAACCAGACTGTCAGATTTGAAAGTTTTCTCATTATCAATTAAACCTTCGATAGCATATGGAAGAGCGCAGTAAATCATACTGTAATTTTCAGGTCTGATTACTGCCATATTATATTTTTTACCAAGCATTTTTGATAGAGTAACTCCGGCAGGACCTCCACCAACAACTACAATTTCGTAATTTTTCATATTATACCTCATTATCTATTATCATTTTAAAATATTTATCTCATATTAAAATGTTTCTATTTTTATAAGTTTAAAAAATTTCTATCTTCACCTTTATTCCATTCGGAAATAATCATATCATGGTTTTCAGAAACTTTTTTAATAGCATCGTTGATGCTTTTCTCTTTTAATAACAAGCAGACAAATTTCTTTTTAATTCTTTTGATATTTGGACCAAAAACTTTGGAACCAACAACAAATACATTTTCTTCTTTTAATAATTCACTAATGCCTTTTGCTTTTTTAGGATCTGCATGAATTTCTTCATCTTCTTCCTCAGTTGTATTTTCGATTACTTTGATAAATTTTGCACTAGTTGGATCAATTTCATAAATATGGTAATAATCAGCATCACCAAAATGATTACTCATGAAATGTTCACCATCGTTTGTAGCGAAAGCAACAATTAATTTTTCCATTATTATTCTCCTAAATTCACAATGTAGCCACCTTTTTTTTTAAACAAAAAGATGGCTACAAGTATAAATTATGCTTCTCTTAATTCACCGTTTTTATAAGCTTCATATGCTTCTTTCACAGTCATATCACCAGCTCCAACATAAACTTTTGTGCCGGCTCTTTTTACTACTGCATCAGCATTCCCGCCAGGACCATTTCCTGTAATAAGCACATTCACATTATATTCTGTCATTTTTTGTGCTGTTTTTGGACCTGCTCCATGAGCTTCATCTGCAATTGCTCTGTTATCGTATGTTTCAATTGCATCAGTTTCTTCGTCATAAATAAAGAAGAATTCTGTTCTTCCAAATCTTGGGTCCATCTTAGAATCCCAATTAGTTCCTTTTGCTGTAAGTAAAATTTTCATTTTATTTCTCCTATTTTTTTATATTAACTTATTTTTTTTAGAAAGTGAGAACTTTATCAGCTTCCACTGTCCACTTTGCAAACTCTTTCATATTGCTTAATTCAACACCATCAATCAAGGTTAATTTATCGATACCGCGTGCTTCCGAGCAACCACCACAAGCTTTAATTTTTGCGCCTTTGGAAATTATAACCTTTAGCATTCTTTCTATGTTATAATAGCCGTTTGCAGTTTTCTGATTCGGTAAAGCACAAGTAACTGAATCGGCTAATAAAAACACATTTACATTCACATTTTCGTGCTCTTTTAAAAGTGTAGTTGCCATTCTTAAGGCATTATATGCTTTTTCAGTACCATATGGTGCATCATTAATAATAATTAGAATATTCATCTTATCTCCTGCTTATTTCACTAATTCTTTAATTTTTTCCCAGCTTCGACTTAATATTAAGCCTAATCCGTCAGGATCAAATTCCACAATTGTTTCACCCATTGTCATTGCTTTAGTAAAATTCTCATTATATGGAATTTTAGCAATTACCTCTATATTTTCCTTATCAAAGAATTTCTGAAGTTCATCAACTTTATCGGAATTAATATCAGCTTTATTGATAATGCAAACAGCTTTCAATCCGAATTTTTTAACTAATTCATAAACTCTTTTCACATCATGAACACCGGAAACAGAAGGCTCAGTAACTAAAACCACCAGATTAGCTCCGGACAATGAAGAAACTACAGGGCAACCAATTCCCGGAGATCCATCTACTAAAACATAATCTTTATTTTCATTCTCAGCCAATTTTTTTGCTTCATTTTTTACTTTTGCAACCAATTTACCTGAGTTTTCCGCACCAATTCCAAGACGAGCATGAACCATTTTTGTAGATGTTTTAATATCTGAAATCATCCAATCACCCACATTTTGTTCATTCATACTTATTGCTTCAGTTGGGCAAACCAATGCACAATATCCACAACCTTCGCAGTCAAGTGGTTGAACTTCATAATTTCCATCAATTACAGGAATTGCATCCCAACGACAAACATCCGCACATTTTCCACATTTAATACATTTTTCATTATCTATTTCGGCTATAACGCCACTATAAAAATCTTCTCTTACAGAATTAGTAGGATTCATTAGAAGATGCATATCAGCTGCATCAACATCACAATCTGCTACAATAATATTCTCTTTGCCAAGATATGCCAAAGAAGCAGTAACTGATGTTTTTCCTGTGCCGCCCTTTCCTGAAATTACAACTATCTCTTTCATAATTGCTCCTTTTTTTGAAGTATAAATTCAGCTACCTTTTGTAATTCTGCTTTAACTTCAGGAATTTTTTTATAGAGTAATTCTCCCTTAGAATACAATTCTGCAATTTTTCTATCATTTGGAATTTTAGCAACTACCGGAATATTGTTTTTTTCGCAATATTCTTCAACATTTGCATCTCCAATTCCAAATCTATTAATTACAACACCATAAATCTTACCCAATTCCTTCATTGTCTCAACAGCCAATTTTAAATCATGTAGCCCAAATGGTGTTGGTTCTGTAACCATCAGTACCAGATCAGCATCTTTTGTAGCTTCTATCACAGGGCAAGATGTTCCAGGAGGAGAATCAAATAATTTTATTGAATCCTTAGGATAATTAGTATCGATATATTTAATTGTTTGACCAATTAATGGCACAGCTTGTTCTTCTCCAATAATTAATTTACTTTCAATAAAGTCTAGATTTTCAAGCTCAAAGTGTTTTAATTCACCCATTTTCTTAGGAATCATAGGTAAAGAATTTGATGGGCATAATTCACTACAAGCATAACAGCCATGACACAATTCAGGAAAAACCATAATTGTATCTGCAAGTTTCATTACAGCGTTAAAATTGCATACTTCTTGGCACTTACCGCATAATGTGCAATTTGTTTTATCCCATTCCGGAATCATTTTGTATTTATCTTCTTTGCGAATCAATTCACCTTTTAAAAATAAACCTGAATTTGGTTCTTCCACATCAAGATCGCTAAGTACAATTTTTGATGAACCAAAAAGTTTATTTTCACCTAAAAATGAAGCCAAATTTGTGGATAAGGTTGTTTTTCCTGTTCCACCTTTTCCACTGGCAATTGCTATTTTCATATTAAATCTCCTCAATGAGAACAAAGATTATCACCGGATTCCAAATCTTTATTTAAATAGGATTTAACTAATTCTCTTAAAGATAAACTCGGAACTCCGATAAAGACTTCTATGTTATTTTGTTCAAACAAATTTTGTGCTTTTAAGCCCATTCCGCCGGCGATAATTGTAGAGCATCCTAATTCGCGTAAAAAAGCGGGATGTGAACCGGGTTCATGTGGTGGTGGGATAATAAAATCTTCTTTTATTATTTCATTACCTTCTACTTCAAAAATCGCAAATTTCTCACAATGCCCAAAATGAGCACTTAGATTTCCTTGAGAAGTTGGAATTGCTATTTTTTTCATTTGTTTTCCTCTTCTGATATTACTTTATAATCTACATCTATTGGCTTTTTATTATTATTTGGGATTTGTTTGGAAGAAAAAAGCTTAGAAGTTAATAGCTTTATTTTGCTATCTTCTTTACTAATATCATTAATAACAAAGCCCAAGGCAGTTGTAAGAATACTATTTATTATAGAATGTCCGGGATTAACCTGCCTTCTATTTCTATATTTAAAACCATTTATATGTCTTCCACCATGTCTTCTTCCTTCCATCATTTCCTCCAATAATAAATACGGGTGGGCTTTTTTGCCCATCCCGTACCTCAGTTAAAAAAAATTACTTCTTAAGCTCTTCCAGATGATTTTCCATCAATTTCAGTTCTTCTTTCAAAGCAGTAATTTCATTTTCCAAAAGTTTCGCTTCATCTTCCTTAGAATATTGTGGAGCTACATAACTTCCGAATCCACGGTTATATCCTCGGCCAAAACCACCGTTTCTACCGAATCCTCTTCCGTATCCGAAATTGCCTCTTCTTCCAAAGCCACTACCACCACGTGGAACGCCTTTGGTAAATCCGGGTGTTTCATAACCATTACAAAATCCTAATTGTCTTCCGCTCATTGCTCCCATTCCATTGGGACCTGTTCTGTCACCTCTTGGCATAATTTCCTCCTTTTGGTTTTGTTGTTCTACTATCTATTTCTACCTTGTCCGGTACCTCGTCCAAGACCTTTACCAGTTCCTCTTCCTAAACCTTGTCCGGTATTTCGTCCTGTACCTTGTCCAAGACCTCTTCCGCCACCTTGGTTTCGACCTACGCCTATTCCACTGCCCATTGCATTTCCGGCAGATTTGCCTAAACCTCGACCTGTTCTTGGTCCTTTTCCATCGGGACCTGTTCCGTCACCTCTTGGCATTTTTTTTACCTCCTGATTTTGTTTTTTTTGAAGTTACTAAATCTGGAAGCGTTACTATTAATTTACGCTTTCTGAAACTTATTTAGCTTCAAGTTTCTTTAATATTTGATCTACTATTTTATCGAATTCTTTTGCTGATATACTTTCAGGAAAATCTTTTGCGAAAGCTGCTCCGCTATCTCCTGATTGAACAATATTCGGATCTATCGGTAATTTACCTAAAATATCCAAATCAAAATCTTTTGCTGCTTGTTCTGTTCCTTCGCCTTTGAAGATTTCATGACGAGTTCCACAATTTGGACAAACAAATCCGCTCATATTTTCTATTAATCCTAAAACAGGTACATTCATTTGCTGTGAAAATTTAATAGTTTTTCTTGCATCTAAGAAAGCAACTTTTTGCGGAGTTGAAACAATTAAACTACCGCTTACATCTTCTAATAATTGAACTACAGAAAGTGGTTCATCACCGGTTCCCGGAGGATTATCAACTATTAAATAATCTAAATATGGCCATTCAATATCTTGTAAGAATTGTTTAATTACACCCATTTTCAAAGGTCCACGCCATACGATTGGCTTATCAGGATCCGGCATAAGTGTAGCAATTGTTAAAGCATATAAATTATCATTTACTTTTATTGGGAATGGACGTTCATCTTTTGAGCTTACCATCAATGTTTCGCCTTCTATACCAACCATTTTAGCAATAGAAGGACCATGAATATCCACATCCAATAATCCAACTTTGTAACCCCTAGCAGCTAATCCATGTGCTACATTCACACTTACGGTACTTTTACCTACACCGCCTTTACCGCTTAGAACAACTATTTTGTGCTTAATTCTTCCTAAGTTTTCCTTACGTCTTTTCTCGTTTCTTTCTCTTTCTTCTAATGTTTCCATTTTCCACATCCTTCTATCTTTTTTTATGATTTCTACAACATCTTCCGTGACCAAAACTTCCAGCCAAATCAATAAGCTTATCTGATCCACAAATAGGACATTCCTTCAAAGCCGAATTAAAATTCGCTTCAAAAAGATGTCCACAATCGGAACATTGAATTCTATTTCCTTTAAAGTGGATATTCCCACCTTCTATTTGCAATAGTCTTCCTTCGATTAGAAACTCAGCCATTTTTTTTCTAGCACGTTCTATTAATCTGGTAAATGTAGAACGTGAGATTTCCATCTCTTCGGCAGCTTCAGCATGACCTAATGAAAGATAATCAGCAAGACGTATTGCTTCATATTCATCTAAAGATAAATTCACCTGTTCCAAACCACTTGCAGGAGTTCCTACCGGCTTAAAACTGCAATTTGATGGTGGTGACTCCACCAATCTATTTTTTTTCGGTCTAGCCATTCGAACTCCTTTTTTAAAAAATCTTCTGTGGACAATATATTGCACATATGTGCATAATGCAAATTATTTTTTATTTTTTTTTATTTGCCGTATGTAATTCTTCTTTTATTCGAACAGAATAAAACAAATTGCATAATTCAAAGTAGGACAAAAACATCCTT
>JAMOPB010000385.1 GCA_027064945.1 Candidatus Cloacimonadota bacterium | reverse complement strand
TGCCGGTTTGAATATCAAGAATCCAAATTCAAAAACAGTATTGGCAGCATTTGATAAAATTATGCAGAATTTTCAAAGTGAAATCTCGCTTTGGCAAGATAAAAACTTGGAAAAGAAACTATCATTGGTTGCTAAAGATGATGTGATAAAAAAAATTATCTCTGTCCAAAAGGATGAATTTAGCTTTGATCCTGCCGGCTTCGATGGAAACTATGGAGTATTGAAGTTCTAAGGAAAGCAAAAAAATAAATGGATAATGTATAATGTAGAATGTATAATGGTTAAAGTGAAAGGTGAGAAGTAGAGAGTGAAGCGTAAAGAGTAACGCGTGAAGAGTGACAAGTAACAAGTGAAAAGGGAAAAGGATAAAGTGAAATGTGAAAAGGGAAAGGTGAAAGGTGAGAAGTGAAAACGTAGAACAAGCTGCCAGCTTGTTTTCTTCCCGCAACTTAGCAAATTGCACTACAATTAAAAAACATTACATTATCCGCATTTAATTTTGAATCGGGAAACACGTACCCTCAAACCTTAAACCATAAACCACAAACCCCAGACCTGTGCCAAAATTGTTTTTAGAAGATTTAATTGACTCATAATTTTCTTTTTTTAACTTTAGTGAAAATTTAATAAAGGAAGGAAAATTATGAGAAAAAGCTTAGTGGTTTTTGTTTTATTATCCCTATTTATCTCCAGTGCATTTTCTAATGAGCCTGTAGCCAAATGGTTTACATCTATGGGTGATTTTAGTGTTCAATTACGTGGAGATTTGATGCCGATTACAGTTTCTAATTTTGTGGAACTTACAAACAATCAATTTTATGATGGACTGATATTTCATCGAGTTATATCAGGTTTTATGATTCAGGATGGCTGACCTCAAGGAACTGGCTATGGAGGTCCTGGCTATACTATTCCTGATGAATGGAATCCGGAAATTAATTTTAATGAAGCAGGGGTGTTGGGAATGGCTAAAACAAGTGCGCCCAATTCTGCCGGAAGTCAATATTTTATCACTGTAGATGCTTATCCGTCTCTTAATGAAAATTATGCTGCTTTTGGTAATGTATTGGAAGGAATGAATGTGGTAAACGAAATCTCGGAAGTTCCTACAAATGCAAATGATAAACCACTTGTTGATGTGGTTATTGATTCTATTAGAATTATCTCTCCTCAAGTGATCGCTTATTTCCCCGAAGAAACAAATTTGGAATTGGATGATTCTGCAACTGCACTATTTTGGGTGGAAACTGTTTCCGATTACGATCAATATTCTTGGTTTGTAAATGATGAATTGCAAAGTTCTACTTCTTTTATATTAAATTACACTTTCCCGGCTAATGGAGAGTATGAGGTGAAAGCTGTGGTTGAACAAAATGGCTTTGAAGAAGATATTGTTTGGAACGTAAATGTATCTGCTTTAAATAGTGATGATGATTTATCTCTACAAAATATTCTTGAACAAAATATTCCCAATCCGTTTAATCCATCCACAACTATCAAATTTAATCTGGCAAATTCTCAATCGGTTAAGTTAGATATTTTCAATAGTAAAGGACAGCTTGTGAAAAACTTGGCAAAAGATTCGTTT
>JAMOPB010000384.1 GCA_027064945.1 Candidatus Cloacimonadota bacterium | reverse complement strand
CTTATGTTGTATATTTTCCCAACTCTCTAAACTACAAAAATATTTAAATTCGTGCTTAAAGTAGAGATGATTTACCTCTTTTTCTAATTTCCGGAGTAACTTAGAAATATCAATTTGATTTTTAGCACGTTGATCAATTTTTTCAAATCTGATGATGTTTTGGTTATTTTCAACTATTTTAGATACTATGATTGAGATATCCAACTTGCTTAACAGATTATCATAGATAAAGAAAAAATCACTTCTGTGTTTAGCCTCAACAAATGCAAGATCAATGTCATTTATCTGTCCATAATCTATTGAACGTAACGAAGTTGCTATTCTGTTAATCAAGGATTTTTTATGGATTATATTATGTTCGATCAATTTATCTAATTCAGATAAATCAAAATATGAAATCTCTAATAAATCTTCGATAAGATTCCGAACGTGTGAAGTAGCCTTTACCCAACCTCCGTCCCCTATGAATCCGGCAATAATTGCTGAAGCAATTTTAGGTGATATATGAATGTTTGATTTTATAAGTAGTTCATAAATCATACTGGTACAAGAGATATATTCATCTTTACTAACTATATATTTTGCAATAACATTTTCAATTGGATGCGTGATATTACAAAGGTGATGGTCAATTATTATAGCATTTTTAGGGATAATGCCACTGAATTGTACGCTTTCACAACTATCAACAAAAACAATGAGGTCATATTCATTGGGATTTGTTATAAGAGTAACATCCATATTAAACAATTTTAGGAAATTAGAAGCATTATCTACAGGCTGATTTAATAACCCTACAGGTAAATCTAATATCTTACTTAGGACATAGCAACTGGCAATAGCATCCAAATCTGCATTTTTATGCGGAAGCAAAATTACGTTTTCGTATTTTTTTATTAAGTTAATTATTGTATTCATACCCCAAACCTTAATTAATGATTTATGAATTTATCTTTTAAAATAGCGGAATATTGTCAAATGAAATATTTGCGTAAACCATTATCTGATGCGGGGTAACAGTTTATTGGGAGTGCGTGTGTAAAAAATCATCAATAAGAAATAATTATTAATATGAATTAAAATCTAAAAAATAATAAACTCACTTCATTCAAACAGTATTAAATTTCTTAACGTTCAATCTTGATATTTTTTAACAATGTTTAATAAAGTTGGTTTAAAATGCGGATGATGTTATATTTCAATTGTGCGTAATTTGCCAAATTGCGGAATAATAACAAGCTGGCAGCTTGTTCTACTTTTTACTTTCTACTTTTCACTTCTCCCATTTCACATTATACATTATACATTATACATTATCCTTTATCCATTGCCCATAATTGTAGAGCAACTGCTTAGTGGTTTATGGTTTATGGTTTGAGGTTTCTCAATTCTAAATTCATCACAAAAAAAAACGCTCTTTAGCTTTTAGCTTAAGAGCGTCTTTTATTTATGGTACCAGAGGCCGGACTTGAACCGGCACGACCCGAAGATCGAGGGATTTTAAGTCCCTTGTGTCTACCAATTCCACCACTCCGGCTTATTGAAAATTGGTATAATTTATGTATTTTTGAAAATATTAAAATGGAGCGAAT
>JAMOPB010000383.1 GCA_027064945.1 Candidatus Cloacimonadota bacterium | reverse complement strand
CGCAAAGAGACTTCAATTTTTTTGTTTTTGTGTTGGTAGATGATTATTTTGTTGGTAGTGGTCATTAATCCCCCATTGCTTTTGCATGGTAAGTTATTTTCATTCCGCTTCCTTTGTCTTCATCCCATTCTCTTACAACAAATGGAAAAAAAATCATTTTCTTCAGATTCTACAGGAAGAAGTTGGTTGACATTTGTTGATATTTTTATTGATTTAATTATTTGTTGGGCTTTGTGACTATTTAAAAGATCTGATTTATTCTTTAATTGCATACAACTTCACATGAAAATCTAATTTTAACTAAGATTTATTTTTTTAATATTCCTTTATAAAAGCAGTTAAAAGAATCATTTTCACAACTTCCAGGAACAAAATAAAATCCATTTTCTCTCAATTTCACTTTTAATTCTGCATTTTTCCATGGCTCTATTGTTTCAACTAATAATTCAATCTTTTTATCGGGCAGTTCGTGAATCGCCCCAACCGGAATATATCCGCCTTTTTTTCGCCAATCACCTTCTAAATCTTCACCAAGCAGTTTTTTATCAACAAATTGCATCAAACCCAATCCGTATCTTGCATCTCCTCCAATATAGATTTCATTAGGAATATTCACATCTTCTTTCAAACTAATTATACCAACCCAATAAATCTGTTTCTCATCTTTGTCATCCTCCCGATAGTTCGCTTTTACACTTGGCAAAATAATATTCAATTCATGCAAAGACTCATCCAATGCAGTATTGGTCGCCGGGTTTATAGCCGTTAAAATAAATGTATCCACAAACTTTGCTCTGAAATTATCTTCGGAATAATTTCCGAGATAGAAATTTCCTTTATCAAATTTCGGGAATAAGACATTTTCATCATTTCCCTCTTTATCAAAGTTGGGATAAAAACAGGAGATGTTTTCAAACAATTTTTGATTTTGAGATAATTCGTTACCATTTATCAAATTATACGCCTTTGTCAAAGCACCCCACATTGTCCAGCCGGGAATAAAAATTCTTGTTTCATTTACAACACCGTAACTTCCAAATCCTATGTGAATGGGCTGAATTTGTTTAAAAACAAGTTTGTACCATTTTCTATCACTCATAATTAATCCCCCAATGCCTTTGCATGATAACGGGCGTATATTAAAATTTTTTCAAGAATTTCACGGAAGAAGAGAAGAGACTGAAGATTTTCAGATAAATTCTCAAAAAATTTTTGCCAATTGCCATTTTGAAATGGAACTTCAGGTATTACACTTGTAATAGGTTTAATCTTCTCAAGAAATACATCATTAACTTTCTTTGATTTTACGTATACATAAAAAGCATAAACACCATCATTTGACAAAACTCCCAATGCCTTTTCTATTTCATTTTTGTATTTTGTTTTATCCCTACCTTTACTTTTGATTTCTTCAACGATTTCATATCCTATTTTATTTATTAAAGCATCAAGATTTTTAGTTTCCCGAATCATTTTCATTCCCTCCGTTTTGATTTCCTTTACATTCCCCATCTTTCAAATCAAATAAGATTTTCATCCTTCCGAATCCCCTTGTTGTCATCCCACCTATACCAAGAATTTCATAATAGTGCTTT
>JAMOPB010000382.1 GCA_027064945.1 Candidatus Cloacimonadota bacterium | reverse complement strand
TTTTAAATAGGTTTGATGCACATTTTGCTATTGGAACAAAATTTAATGAATTTATAAAATATGCCTACGCAGAGAAAAAAAATAAACCCAAGATATTCAATGTAGGATATCCAAAATTAGATGTTCTTGTATCTGAATACAATCCTATCTTACCATATAATTTAGACAAAACCAAACCTACACTTTTATATGCTCCACATTGGCCGAAATATAGTTCTTTATATAAATTCCAAGAAGAGATTCTCTCTGAATTAGCAAAATTTGATGCTAATATCCTAATAAAACCACATAATTATCTTTATACAAAATCCCCTGAGATGAACTGGCAAAAAAGACTTAAAGAGTTTGCCGACAAACATGAAAATGTAACATTTGTTTTGCAACCAAACACACAAGAGTTGTACCCGATTTCTGATATTATGATAACTGATACAGGCACAACAGCTGCCTTGGAATTTTCTGTTTTATTAAAACCTGTGGTAATAAATTATGATGCAAACTGGTTTGAAATAAATAATTTCACAGATATTGAAAAAGATCTTTGTGATCTAGGATTCAGATTTGAGGATTTATCTAAGCTCTCATCAATTATTCAAAATATAATAGATGGAAAATACACAAAGGAAATTTCCGAGCAAAAGAAAAAACAACAAGAGGTTGTAAAAGAATATCTATATCCGGTTGGAACAGCAACGGATCGTGCTATTGAAGCTTTAAACAAACTTTTATAAGAGGAAAAATAATGAATGGACAGAATCAGATTAAAAGAGATTTGAGAATAGATTTTTTCCGTGGATTAGCGCTTCTGATTATTGTAGCGAATCACATCGATCTTTTTTCTCAGAAATTTTATTTTAAATTTTCTTTTAAGTGGTTACATCCCGGATTTTCAGATGCCGCCGAGATTTTTGTTTTTCTTTCCGGCTATGTATATGGATTGGTTTATTATAAATTTCTTCTAAATAACAATTTCAAAAAATTGTATTTTAAATCTTTTCTACGTGCAACGCAATTATACATTATAAATCTTGTTTCTTTGTTCATTATCTTAGCTTTATTTGGATTATTTCAACAATTTCTCATTCCGGATTTAATAGCAGCAGGAGGTTCAGGGCATTTCTTTGAAACTCCACAATTATCGTTAGTTTATGCATCCATAATGCTTTATGCACCGGCATTAATAAATGTTCTGCCATTGTATATTGTGCTTTTATTAATTGCTCCTTTTTTCTTAATTCTGATGCACAAAAAAAGATCTTTAGCTCTAATAATTTCATTTGCTGTTTATCTAATTCCCCATATCTTTAAGTTTGTAAATTTCCCTGCATATCCATTTGATTTTTCTCAATCATATCCTTGGAGTAGAGGTTGGGCGTTTAATCCTTTTGCTTGGCAATTTTTATTTGTTTTAGCGATGGATATTTCCGTCTCAATAAATTTTTTTAATCTAAAAATACCCAATAATAAGACATTGCTAATACTTTCAATTATTGTTTTGAGCTTAGCCACAACACCACGCATCACATTCATCTTGGAAAAATTTGGATTAATGCAAACAAATTGGATAGGAAAAGTTCCATTCCTTGGGAAAAGAGCTCTT
>JAMOPB010000381.1 GCA_027064945.1 Candidatus Cloacimonadota bacterium | reverse complement strand
GATTATTTTCATAAAAACCCGTTAGAATCTTGGGAATTTATAAAAGAGATTTTTTATGATTTCTTTGGAGAAGCTAAACCGAATTTTGCACATTTTGCTCTTGCCGAAATGGAGAAGATGGGCTTGCTAAAAGCGATTATTACGCAAAATATCGATGATCTACATCAGAAAGCCGGCTCAAAAACAGTTTGGGAATTTCATGGAACTTCCAAAAATCTTATTTGTGAAAAATGCGCAGCAGAATATTTAGCGTCAGAAATAGATCTTTCCATCTTACCTCCAAGATGTGAAAAATGCGGTTCTGTTCTGAAACCGGATTTTATCTTTTTCGGTGAACCTATTCCTGAAATTGCTATGAATAAATCTATCGAGGAAACAGAAAAAGCAGATCTGTTTCTGGTAATTGGAACAACCGGAGAAATTATGCCGGCTTCAATGATTCCTTATGAAGCAAAAAAGAACAATGCAAAAATAATAGAAATAAATACTCAGCCTTCAAATTATACAGGCACAATAAGCGATCTTTTCTTACAGGGAAAAGCAACAAAGATTTTTGAAGATTTGATTAAAAAAATAAGGTGAGAATATGAAAATTACAATAGTTTATGATAATACTTCAACAAGAGATGATTTGATTTCTGATTGGGGCTTTTCATGTGTTGTGGAACTTCCAAATAGAAAAATACTATTCGATACAGGTGGAAACGGTAGAATTTTGTTAGAAAATATGTGCACATTAAATATTAATCCTATTTCGATTGATGATATTGTTATTTCACATTCCGATTTTGATCATATCGGAGGACTTTCACATTTTCTAAACCTGAATGATTCTGCAGTAATACACAATCCAGTCTCTTTTAGGGGAATAAAATATCCTAATGAAGTAAAATATTATAAAAAGCCAACAGAGATTTATCCGGGAGTTTTTGTGACAGGCGAATTGGGAAATCGAGAGCAATCTCTCGCTATAAAAAGTGAGAAAGGTCTTATCTTGATAATTGGTTGTGGTCATCCCGGAGTGAGTGAGATAATCGAATCATTAGAGAATATAGGAAAGATTTATGCCATTGTTGGCGGTCTTCATGGTTTTGATGATTTCAAAGTATTGGAAGATATTGATGTGGTTTGCCCTACACATTGCACAAAGCATGCAGATAAAATAGAAGAATTGTATCCTGAAAAATGTATCTCAGGTGGCGTTGGCAAGGTCATTGAATTTTAGGAAGTTTTATGGAAAAATTGAATATAATTTATTTTTCTCCGACCGGAACAACTAAAAAAGTGTTGTTAGCAATAGCTGACGGAATGGGATTTGAGAATTTTACAGAGATAAATATTACAAAAAAGAGTAATATTTCAAAGTTGGAATTTTCCGAAGATGATATTTTGATAATTGGAATTCCCGTTTATTCGGGAAGAATACCTTTGGTTGCTTTAGAAAGATTGCAGAATATTAAAGGTGAAAACACAAAAGCTGTTTTGGTAGCTGTTTACGGAAATAGGCATTATGATGATGTGCTTTTGGAAATGAAAAATCTTGTGAAAGATAATGGCTTTATTCCGATTGCAGCAGGTGCATTTATCGGTCAGCATTCTTTTAG
>JAMOPB010000380.1 GCA_027064945.1 Candidatus Cloacimonadota bacterium | reverse complement strand
TAACAATCTTCATAGCAAGCTCAGGAGTTTTCATCAAAGCAGAACCGGCACCGCGTTTCACCACTTTTTTTACAGGGCATCCCATATTTATATCAATGAAATCAGGATTTTCCAATAAAACTATTTCGGCTCCTTTGGCCATTATATCAGGATCATCACCAAAAATTTGGATACCAAAAGGTCGTTGAGATTCATTGAAATATGCATATTCCAAACTTTTTTCGCGTGAATATACAAGACCATCCGCGCTTACCATTTCGCTCATTATTACATCTGCACCTTTTCGTTTGCAGATTTCTCGATAAGCTTTATCTGTGATGCCTGCAAGAGGTGCAATCCAGATTTTTTTTGCTGTGATTTCTTTTATTATTTCGTTTTTATTCAAAATATACCTTACATTTTATTATTTCTTGAAAAAGAGAGAGAAGACAAAATTACGAACCAATTCTTTTCAAATGCTAACATATGGAATTTTGCAATTTTGTTAAACTTGCTGACTGTAGTGAAAAATAATAATTCCTGCGGCTATAGCAGCATTCAAAGATTCAACTCTATTACTCATTGGAATTTTAATAAATTCATCACATATTTTCCTTACTTCATCAGAAATGCCAAAAGCCTCTGAGCCGATCACAATTATTTGGTTCTTTTCTGATAATTTACTTTGATAAAGATTATTGGCATCTTGCAGGGAAGAAGCAACGATATGAGCGTTTTGATTTTTTAGCCAATCGGCAGAACGAATTTCTGAAGGAAGCGAAAAAATGGTTCCAAGTGAAGAACGAATAACTTTGTCATTCCAAATTTCGCAACAACTGTTTGATAAGATAATTCCATCAATTTTAGCAGCAGCCGCAGTACGGAAAATTGTTCCTAAATTACCGGGTTCGCTTACTCCATCAAGATAAAGAAGAAGCCTTCTGTTTTTTATTTTCTCGGTTTTAGTTGGAACTATTGCCAGAACATTTTGAGGATTTTGAGTGAAACTAAGCTTTCTTAGCTGTTCAAGAGTAATTTCAGCACTTGGAAACTTAGAAAATGGATTTTTAGAATTTCTTAGGAAAAGGATTTTTTCCGGTATTAATCCATTGGCAATAACTTGTTCGATTAATCGAATACCTTCTACAATTACAAGTTTTTCTAATTTCCTAAACTTCTTTTGTTTTAATTTATAAATTTGTTTGAATTCATTTTTTGATAATTGCATTTTATTTATCGATACATAGATTTAATTTTTTCAATATCAGGATTATCAATTTGTTCAGGTTTTAAGAATTTTTTTGCATAATCCATAAACAATCCGGAATCAAGAAGCAGATCTAACAAATCTTTATCTATCTCATTATCTTTTGCCATAAACGCCATAATTTTTAAAGATTCGCTAAGAGTTTTACCTTTTTTATAAGGACGATCGGAGGCTGTAAGAGCTTCATAAAGATCGGCAACGGCGATAAGTCTTGCTTGAATCGGTAATTGAGAAGAATCCAATCCGAGAGGATAACCTTCGCCATTTAATTTTTCATGATGTGATGAAGCATATTTAGGAACACGTTTTAATTTTTTAGGGAAAGATAACTCTTTTAACATTTGCAAAGTAATTTCTGC
>JAMOPB010000379.1 GCA_027064945.1 Candidatus Cloacimonadota bacterium | reverse complement strand
CAAGTAACAAGTGACAATGTGAAAAGTAGAACAAGCTGCCAGCTTGTTTCTTTCGCAACTAAGCAAGTTGCACTACGATTAAAAATACTGCATTTCACAAATGATAATGCTTTTATTCATCTTATATCAGTGGTCATCTGTGGCTACTTCAGATTCATTTTCCTACCAATAAAACTTATTGAATTCATCTGCTAACAATTTGGAAGCAAAGAAGTAATTGACATCAACTGTAAAATCAAAAAGTTAGAAACAAAATATATAGTTCCAATGGCAAAGTTTTCGCATCAGTCATAACTTCTATATTTGCAGATAATTATCTCGGCATTATAGCATAATAATTCGACTGAAAACTCGTTTAAGTAAGATGGAAAAATCTCTTTTACTTTGCCAAAAACAAATAAGATTCTAAATAATTAGGAGATATTATGAGTAATGAAATCAGAGTTCGTTTTGCACCAAGTCCAACAGGCTATTTACACGTAGGTGGATTAAGAACAGCACTTTACAACTATCTTTACGCCCGCAAAGTTGGTGGCAAATTTATCCTTAGAATTGAAGATACAGATCGTACACGCTATGTAGAAGGTGCTGTGGAAAATCTTATAAATTCACTTAAGGAAGTTGGATTAGATTTTGATGAAGGACCGGAAGTTGGCGGAGAATTTGGTCCATATTTTCAATCTGAACGAACTGAACTTTACCAAAAGCACGCAGAAGAACTTTTAGAAGCAGGCAAAGCCTACAGATGTTTTTGCACTTCAGAAGATTTGCAAAAAATGCGTGAAGAACGTCAAGCACAAGGTTTGGACACACGCTATGACGGAAGATGTAGAAATCTTACAGAAGAAGAGATTAAAGCAAAAATGGATGCAGGCAAACCTTTCGTGATCAGAGAAAAATTACCTACAGAAGGTGAAATATTCTTTTATGATTTAGTCCGAGATAAAGTTACTTTTCCTTGGGATATGGTTGATGATCAAGTTCTTATTAAATCTGACGGTTATCCGACCTATCACTTTGCCAATGTAATTGATGATCATTATATGCAAATCTCTCATGTAATTCGAGGAGAGGAATGGCTTTCAAGCGTACCAAAACATCTTTTCCTTTATGAGGCATTTGGTTGGAAACCACCTAAAATGGCACATTTGCCATTACTTTTAAATTCCGATAAAAGCAAATTAAGCAAGCGACAAGGTGATGTTGCAGTGGAAGACTATTTAGCAAAAGGTTATATCCCACACGCACTTGTGAATTTTGTAGCATTACTTGGATGGCATGCAAAAGGCGATCAAGAGCTCTTTGAGATGGATGAATTGATAAAAGCATTCTCACTAAAACGCATAAATAAAGCCGGTGCAGTTTTCGATGTGGAAAAATTACAGTGGATGAATAGTCATTACATGAAAAATATGAAATTATCCAAAATTGCTGAATTAGCCAAACCTTTTGTGGAAAAAGCAGGCTATGATATTTCCGATGATAAAAAATATCTCGCTGCAATCAAATTTGCACGTGAACGTGTAGCTTTGCTTACAGAACTAACCGAAGAAATTAAACCTTTCTACATCACTCCGGAAATTTCTGAAGAATATACGGAATTAG
>JAMOPB010000378.1 GCA_027064945.1 Candidatus Cloacimonadota bacterium | reverse complement strand
GGGAATGGTAAATTTTGCGGAAACGGGTTTAAACTTACTCCAAACGCTCAACCTAATGATGGTAAATTGGATATTGGAATAGTATCCGGACTTACCAGGAAACGATTATTGAAATTATTATCTCAAGCAAGACGAGGAAATCATTTACACAGACCTGAAGTGGAAATGTTAAGAGCTGATAAATTTAAAATTAGTTCCGAAAAACCTCTGCCATATTATTTAGATGGAGAGATTCCAAAATTAAAAAACGATTACAAAATTGAAGTTGAATTAATTCCCGGTTGTCTGAGTTTTTTAATTTAGATAGATTTATAACGCGGGTTTTTTTCGACAATTTTTTTATACGCTTATAGTAATTGTGACAATTTTTTTATCCTAAGAAACTACAGATAACCACAGATATAAGATGAATAAATACACCAGATCAAGCGCATTTTCGATTGTCATCTTGCGCTTATCGATAGTTCTCACGCATCTGCATTTTACTTCTAATCTTTCCGACACGTAAGTTCTTATATAATAGTGAATATATATTTATAATGCGAATATCTCTTACCTTTTTTTATGGGGTTATTACGCACATTTTAGGTGGGTGGTGGTATAGATGTTATGCGAGAGTAAATAGAAGTCAGCATTATATTACTGAAATTTAAAAAACAAAAAATGGAGGTAAAATAAAAAGAGTAACATATGTTTTACTGTTAGGTGTTTTAACCATTCTTTTTTCTGGTTGTGCAACAAACCAAAAATCAATTTCTTTTAAAGAATCAAATTCATATTTTTTGCAAGAGAATATTAAAAAAAATGATATTAAGAAAATTACTGAGTACATAGAAAAAGAGGATAATATTATTTTAGTTTCGACCGAAACGGAAGATACCTATGACAATTATTTAAATGCAACAATTGAAGATGTAATTTTAGAGAAATTGATTAATGATGGTTATAATGTTTTAGAAAGAGATAACGATTTGATATATAGGTTAATATCCGAATCTGAAACTAATTATTCACACTATTTAAAAAATAAGAGAAAATTGTATATGAAAAGTGGTGCTACTGGTTTCTCTAAGACCTCTTATTACAATCCTATTTTATCATCTTCAAATGTTAATAGTTCAATTTATGGTTCTGGTTCTAATGTTTTTGAAAAAGAAAATTTTGATGATAATAGGATTGAAACAAAATTAAAAACAGCTGACAAAATATTAGCATATCGTGTTATCGAGAACGGTATCGTTTATGAAGATGAAATTACAGCTGTTTCAGATTCTTTAAATAGAGTAGCAAATATTGTTCTTTCCTTCAGAATTGAAGATGCCAAAACAGGAAAAATTATTTCGATGAAGAATATCGAGCAAACTTCAATTGATAAAATTTCTAAGAAAGATAAAAAGTTAATTGAAAAATTTCACTATAGATATTATCCTTTTAACTTCGGCAATAATTGTCATCCAGAGTGATTCCGATTTATCGGAATTGTATCGAAGGATGAAGAAGTAAAGAATAGATTTTTGTCCACGAATTGCACGAATAAACACGAATATTTATGGATATATGCATTATCATTGTTCAAATGCTATGTTTTTATTGTAGCGTAACTTGCCA
>JAMOPB010000377.1 GCA_027064945.1 Candidatus Cloacimonadota bacterium | reverse complement strand
TAATCAGATGGGAAATGAATATCGGTTTTCTGATTGCTATATTTGGTGCTTTTTTTATAGACACTAGTACGCTAAAAGGACTGATTATGTCGTGTACAATGACAATAGCTGCTGGAATTTTTATGAGTATATCAATTATTTTATATGCAATTAATAAAAATCAAAAAAAGGAGCAGTAATTGAATTTTATTAAAATTGACACTAAAAAATCTTTTGATGAGCGCGAACCGGAATGTGCAATTCAAAAAGATAAAAAAGAAACATACAGTATAGCAGAATACAGAAAAAGAGATTATGAAAAATTTGAGACCGCGTTGCATCAAATGTGGTCAAATCTTGCATCATTACATCCTGATTTCAGTTACGAAATTAAAAAACAAAAATTAGCTAGTGCATATTCAGGGTTTGGACGAGATCATCAAATACAATTCACTATTTGGCATAAATTTAAAGATGTGGAATCTGAATTAAAATTAAATTTACCTGAATTGGTTTATGATAATTATTTTATTCTAAGTAATAGCTATTATATACCTACGATGGTACTTGAAAGATTACCTATTGATAAAAACATCAGAAAACAAGCCACTTTTGTGTCTTTAAATAATAAACACGTTTTTGCAATCACTAAGTCTAAAAAAAGCAAAGTGGATAATTATATAGTTACCACTTCGCGTAACAAAGTAATTTCGTTAGACTATTTCGCAGCTGCTATTTTTGTTGATAGACCTGAATATCTTGAAGAGTTGAAAGAGCGTGGTTTAATCAAAAAAATTTACAAATATAATAAAGTAATTAAAGATGTGATTCGCGCAATCGGGTTTTTTAACAGCGATTATTTTAAAGATACAATGATGCTATCAGATTTTATGAACAATTACTACGCTCTTCCTTATCATAGAGAACTATGGAAAAGAATTTATGGAGTAGATTCTTTTGAAGATTTATTTTTTCTTGCGATTAAAGCTTCGCAAGATGACAACAAAGAATATTTTGATTTATCAGATTTGAGAAACAGAAGGCTTGTGATGAGCGAATATCTGATCTCACCAGTGTATGATACTTATTATAGAATTCTGAATATGTTGACTGATAAAGAAGGTGCAAGACAGATTATTTTGCCAGCTATGAATGCAAATGCTATAATCACAACTGGATTCAGAAATTTATTACATGGTAAGCAAATATATGATATATCGAGTCCATGGGCTGTACCATTAATGTATAAAGTATCACAAAAAATTTCAATTATTCAAAACGAGGTGCCTAGAAGCTGGGCGCAGCTGCATGATACACATTATGGAGTAGTTGACCCAATTTCAATCAGTCCAAGTGATTTTGGATCTGTTCTTACATTTACAAATAAAGCTCGAGTTGATAAACACGGTATGTTTGAAGTTCCAGGTAACGATATTAAAGTTTTCAAATTTCCAGAAACAGAAGGAGATATTTAATGTCTAATAAAACACTTTTTAATCCAACCACACAAGCGCATACGCCTTTTGCATGCATGGTTGAAAGTTCGCGTTTAAATATGCTGGATAAATATTGGAAACAAGTTACAACATCTGAGAATGTTAAAAATCCTTTTATAATTAATCCAGAAGTTAGCGATGTAACAAACGTGAACGATCATTTTAAACTGCATGCATCTGAAGATTTAATAAAATTGTATTATGGGCATGATGTATTGATAGTCTACTTAATTGAATCAAAAAAATTAATGACTTATTATGTACCAGAATATCAAGATGCATCTAGTGCGTCGTATAAATTGTTTTATATGAATCCTAATCAAAAAATCAAGAAAAATGAGTTGATCTACAGCTATGCACCACTTGATGTGGATAATCAGATTCCACAGGTTGGATATAGAGTTAAATCTGCTTTCATGCCTTTTTTCGGATTTACAACAGAAGACAGTTATGTGATTAGCGATCGATTTGCAAAACAAGCAAAAATTACTTTGCATGAAAAAGTTTTTATTCCTATTAGTAAAGGATTAAAATATTTTAAAAGATTTGAAGGCGAAGGATTAGTTCCTAAAGTTGGCGATAAAATAGATGCTAAAAAAGGTGTATATAACTATATACCGTTTGAAGAAGCCCGTAATTTGATAGTTGATTTAAGTAATATCAGCGATCATGAAATCAAAATGATGACTAAAAAATTCGGAGGCGATTTAAGCGGAGTCGTATCGAATGTAAAAGTTCATCGCGTAAAAAAAGAAATTAAGTTGCAAGGTGAGAATTTAATTAACAAACCATTTTTTGAAGAACTTGAAAATATCTACAGCAAACAGCTAGATAAAGTGCAGAATGATTTAAATAATGCGTTAAATATTTTACCTGATAATAAGATCAAAGAAGAATTAATTAATGGAGTACTCGATACTCATGTATTTATTAAAAAATTAAACCAGAACTTTTTAACCAATAAATTCAAATCAATGATTGAGGATTTAAAACTCACTGAAATTGATTATATATTGGAATTGGATATAGTAAATGAAAGCGAGACAGCATACGGAGATAAATTTACGAGTATGTATGCAGGTAAAGGTACTGTAGGTCTAATTATACCAGAAAATTTAACGCCAATTACTGAAAATGGAGAGAAAATAGATATTTTCATCAACCCGCTATCAATATTCGGACGTAACAATTGGGGGATAATAGTTGAAACGATTTTCGGCAAAATAATTGTAGATATTGAAAATGATGTGAGAAACAATAATAAGGAAATTGTTTTTGATAAACTTAAATTTATTTACGATAAATATTTAGTTGGAGAATACCCAGATCTCGAGAAACAAGCATCTGAGGCATTTGAAAAATTGTCTGCTAACTGGGAACAGTGGCGAGATAATGTGCTAAAAAGTGGTTTATTTTTCTGGAGTGCAGCTTTCAGCGAATTCAGTTATAAGAGATTGATAGAAGAAGTTTTTGTTCCATATCAGGAAAAATTCAATGTTAATTTAATTAAAAAAGAGCGTATCAAAATTTCAAAAGAATTACAGAAATGGCTACAAGAAATCAATTTAAATAGTGGTGCTTTTGAACCGGATGAAGATGTTTGGGTTGAAGTATATACTGGATGGGATTACTATTTGAAATTATATCACACTGCCGATAGTAAATACAATATGACTAATTTTGCGGGTAAATATACTGTTACTGGTCAACCAGTTAGAGGTAGAAGAAATCAAGGGGGTGGACATATTAGCTGGCAAACACTGGGCGCGTTATTTGCGGCTGGCGCGACAGACATTATTAAAGAACTTTACACTATCAAATCAGATTGTTTAAATGATAAAATAGATTTCATGACGCAAATGATACAAGACAAATACTATCTGAAAGATAAATATGAATCACGTACAAAAGACACAGTAAATGTTTATTTGAAATTATTTGGATTGACGTTTGATTAAAAAAGCAGCCTTTTTTGGCTGCGAGAAATAAAAAAAAAGGAGTATGATATGAGCAATAAATACATGAAATTTAAAAAATGCAAAACACTTTTAATCAAAATGGATGAAAATATTCCAACGATAAGCAAAAATAATGAAATGTTTCAAATTCTTGTTAAATTTAAGACAAGCACTGATGATCAGTGGAATTATCATATACCGCAGCGCGGATTCAGTACGCAAGATCAAATTATAAAATATTTTTTAGCGAATCAAGAAAGCGATTGGCTAAAAGTTAAAGTGAAAAGATTGGAAGAAAAAGGATTATAATAACACTAGGAGGATGCAGTGAAAAACAATTATATTTATGCATTTTCACCAGAAGACGCTGCAGAAAAAGCGAAAACAGCAGCTAACCTTAAAATGCATATAATAGGGATAGAAGCAGAATGGGGAGACACTGATTTAAAAGATCTTTTTCCATCCGTAGATGAAAGTTTGTCGCATCATGGAAAATTCTCTGATTTACCTCCTCCGTGCACACGTTGGGATTTGTATGGTAAATATAAAAATAACACGACATTCATTTTTAGTCATTTTGATTTGGATTCAATATTTGGATGCTGGATACTAGAAGGCAGAATCGATGATTGTAAAGACATGAGAGATTTGACTGATCATGTTGCATGGTGCGATGTAAATGGAGGTCATCGAGCACATGAAGATTACGATAACTATGTAAAATGGAATAGTTTACTCGCGAACATGAACTCATATTTGAAAAAATTGAAAAAAGAAAAAAAAGAGAGTGAGCAAATTATTAACGAGATGTTTTCTCATTTTAAAAATATTTATGATACATGTGATTTAACAAAAAATCATAAAAATTATGAATATATCAATCGAGAAGCATATAATGCGTTAGATAAGACGTACAGTATACCAAACAAGTTACATGTATTCATGTCTTATACAAATTATTTAAACAGATATTTCATCGAATATCGCGACTTTGTTTCGATATCTGAAGTTAATATATTTTATGATACAAAAAAGAAACGAGTATCTATTGCTACATACAATGAAGAAATTGCTAAAAAATATTTTGGCGAAAAAGGAGTAATTAAATTATTACAAAAATATTTTGGAAAAGAATCGGGAGGTAGAGTAACGGTAGGGGGTAGTCCGAAAAATCAAGAGATTTCGTTTACAAATTTTATAAAATTTGTAAGAGAAGTTAAGAAAATTATTGAAGGAAATACTTGATGGAAACAAAGCAATTTCTAAACCTTTACTCTATCTCTTTTCGCGTTGGAGATGTCGAGTTTGGCCATCAGCTGCGTTCTGTTAAAATTCATAAAAACGTAACTAATACGCACTTTGTGGAAGATTTATATATTTTTGATAAAACGGCCGTGGATTTGTTTAATGCATTGTTAGCTGAGGCTACAGTCGAGATCTCTATTAATAGATCCGGGTCATATAGAAAAATTTATAAAAGTAAAGGTATAATAAGTAAAGTAGAATACAATGATGAAAAAATTTACGTTTTTTTCGAAACATATCAGAAATTAAATTGGATGAGGAAAAATGGTGTTTCGATTGTATGTGAACATGCAACAGTTAAAGAAGGCGCACAGAAATTTGTTGACAAAGTTGATTATTTTTATAAACATAAAAATAAAACATTGTTTTGGATTAACTTCGAAAAAAATATAAATAATTACAGATATGAAAATTTGTTTTTTCCGATCAAAAAAAACAATTTCGATACAGTTTATCAGATTTGCAAAAATTATTTTATTCTTAATTCACCTTTTTATTTATTTCTTGATGATTATAATTTTGATGAGAATATTAAACCTGTTGCTTTAAATATTTATGATTTATCTGAAATCAAGTCGCTGCGGGCTGTTTTATTAAGCGATCTACATACTAGTACACGTCCACTAGTAAAAACTACTGGAAGTTATTATGATACAAAAGCTTACTATAATATCGAAAAAATGCAACGATTTGATAACAACAATAATAATTATTCACATTTAAAACCTACATTCCAGTTAGATCCAGAAAACAGATTTAAATACAATGAAGTGCCTGATACTGAACAGCAAGCTGTTCTTCGTCAAAAGAAAAATAAAATGTTTTTTGCAAAAGCTGCAAGATATTATAAATATGAATTACAGGATTTTGATTTGACAAAATTTAAAATAGGGTATCGATTTGTCGATGATACTTCTAATGCAAAAATTCAATACGCGCAAGCTATTGTCGATGCAGAAATTAGATTTTATGCTGCAGGAAAACATGATGTCATAGAAAACAGAGGCGAGGCAGCTAACCAATTTCTAATAACCGCCAAATTCACAACAATTACAAATTAAGGAGTGTTTAATGAATTTTGATCCCACAATATTGGATTTAACAGATCAAATTAATGAAGGTCAGTTTGAATATTTTGAACCTTTTTTAAAAGAAATTAAAGAGATCAATATTAAAGATTTTAATTTTGATATTTTTAAAAAATATATAGAAGAACTGAATCCAGATGAATTTGAACATCTATGGAGCAAGGATTTAGAAGATTTGATGCATTTTATTGATGAAAATTATTTAATCGTGGATATCGAAGAATTTGAAAAATCGGATATTGATGTGAAGCAAATTATGTTCATAGAGTATATTGAATTTTTGATGAATGTATTGCCTTATAAAGTGGTATTTGCTAAATATATCAAAAAACCTTTTAAGAACTTAACTGAACTTGAAAACTGGCTTGATAATAAGAATATTTCAAATGATTTAGCTTTATTGCTTGAAGAAGATATTACGATTATTAATAATATGTATAATTTGATTAAATCAACGATATCTACTTCAAGAAAAGCTGTTGAATATATGCAGCGTGCTGAAAAACTAAAATCATATATAGAATATGAAAGTAATTTCAGAGATTATTTTATTGGTATAGTTGAAGATACAGACAATGAGATGTTAAAACATTTGATTTTAAAATATTATGAAAGCGAGTTTGGAGCATGAAACTTGAAGATCAAGTTACCCAATTTCTACAAGCGCGGCTAGATGACCGGTATCAAAGTTGGGATGAAATACCATATCTCAGTCAATTATTGCCGGACACAACTGTAGGCGCAAAACGTGTAATAGAAGCTTTTAATAAAAAAGAAAAAATTTATTTCGTTCATGATAGCGATGCTGACGGTGTCGGCAGCGCTGCTATCATGAATGCTGTTTTTGATTTTTTTAAATATGATAATCGAATACATAGGATTACTAAACGTGAAGAAGGATACGGGTTTTTGCCGTTACACGTGGATGAAGCAAGAGAAAATGGAGCGAAATTAATCATAACCACCGATAACGGGATTACTAGTAAAGAAGCAACTGATTATGCCGCGAGCCATAATATCGATGTTATTATTACAGATCATCATACTGTTGATCCAAAAAAATATCCAAGTAAAGCTATTATTGTCGATCCGCAAGTTGGAGGTGATGAATTAAACGATTTTAAACAAGTAAGTGGTACAGTTGTATCATACCTGTTTGCTGAAGAAATTGCAAAACTATTGGGAATTGATCGTTTCTCGTTTCTAGATTCAATAAAAGTAAATGAGGAACTTGGATTAACAACCATATCTGATGTTATGCAGCTTCAACATATGAATCGATTGTTTGTAAAAGAAGCACTATTGTATTTTAATTCGCCGCGTAAACCATACACATCGGTTTTTTTAAATAATTTAAAATACGAATCCGGCGTAAATTCTGAGACGATTGGTTTTTCGCTTGCGCCTACTTTAAATGCAGCAAATAGATTTGGAGTTGCTGAACACGCTTATAAATTTTTAATAGCAAACAGCGAATTAGATGCTAAACAATATTGGGATTATTTAAACCATTTAAATGAAAAACGTAAAGCAATTATTCAGCAATATATAGAAATGTTAAACGGGGTTCGAATTGAATTCGGTGATTTTATTTATGTTAATTTAAATAATGTAGAAAAAGGAATACTTGGTTTATTGGCTAATAAATTAGCACAATCATATAATAAACCTGCAATTGTAACATGTACTGCTGATAAAGGATTAGTACATGGAAGCGGAAGATCTGTCGGTCAAGTGGATATGTTGCAAATATTACGAGATTGCGGTATAGAAGCAGGAGGCCACAAGCAAGCATTTGGATGTAATTTTGAATATAAAAAGATTCCAGAAATTGTACGCAAATTATCTGGTAAACTGAGTGAAATACCTAGAGAATTGTTCGCAGAACCTGACAAATCTAATTTTAAAATAAATTTTAATCAAATTTCTGAAGATTTATTTAAGATCATTAATAGTTTTGAACCTTTTGGATATGGTTTCGAGAAACCTGTTTTCGCGACAGACGTAGAAGTTATCAAAGCTTATAAATTTGGAAAACAAAATAACCATACTAAATTTATTCTTCGTGATATTAACGGAGAACAGCGTGAAATGATTGCGTTTTTTGAGATGCGTAATTTTCAACCAGGTATGAAATTACAGGTAAATTATACTCTGTTTTGGGATGAGTGGGATAAAAAAATTAATGCAAGAATTAATCAAATTTTTATAAAAGGATAAAATATGAACGATAAAGCTTTTGTAGTAGTACCAGATCTGTTTGGCAAAATGCTAGAAAAATTTTTGAATAGATTAAAAGAAAAAAAAATTGTAAAAAATTTTAATATTAATAAAAATGAGCGTGTTGCTATGGTTTCATTTACAGAAGACGCTGAAATACCAGAATCTAAGGAAGATTTAATTACAAAAGGAATCTTCAAAAATGCTGAAGCAATTCTTAAAGATCTAGGATATAATGATGTCCATCTTAAAACTATTACATTACCGGTGTTTAGTACACAAGAAGATAAGGGCAATGTGATAGTAAATTATTAATTATTAAATTTTTGGATCATATCGGGAATCGAATCCCGATTTTTTACTTTTTTAAAAAACTAGAAAAGGAGAAATATGAATACCAAAAGGCTTGTTAACCAGATCATAGAAGAAAATGACAAGTGGTCTGATGAACAGTATTGTTTAGCCGCTGTTCGACGCGACGAACGAAATCTTTTATATATTAGAAAACAGACTCTAGAAATCTGTTTAACTGCTGTTAAACGAGACGGACACGCATTACGTTTTGTTAAAAATCAGACACCTGAAATCTGTTTAGCAGCGGTACGACAAAATGGATATGCACTGCAGTATGTC
>JAMOPB010000376.1 GCA_027064945.1 Candidatus Cloacimonadota bacterium | reverse complement strand
TTATGATTTGATGCAGGCAAAAAATAATATGCAAAATTCCAGCGGTGGTGGCGGTGGAATGCAAAGCCTTATGCAAAGCTTGCAGCAAATGGGTGAACAACAGATGATGATGAATATGCTTACTTCTCAAATGATGCAGCAAATGGGAGAAAATGGAAGAATGAGTAATTCAATGAGACAGGAACTGGGAAAATTAGCAGCTGATGAACAAAGAATGGCTGATAATCTGAAACGAGCGATCCAAAATAATCCGGAAGCCCAAAAACAAGTGAATTCGTTAAATAGGATAATTGAAGATTTGGAATCTCTTTCCAGAAATCTTAAGCGCGGAAGAATAACACAAGATATCATCGATACTCAAGAAAGAATTCTAAGCAGATTGCTAGATGCACAAAAATCCATTCATAAACGTGAATTTAGCAAGAAAAGAAAAGCGGAAAATAGCGAAATAGATAAATGGGATACTCCCGAAGAGATAAAATTAAAATTTGAAAAAATGAAACGAAAAGCTCTTTTGGAAGAGAATTTCGAAAAATATACTCCGGAACAGCAAGAATTGATAAAAGAATATCTGAAAAATCTTAACGAAGAATAATCTGAGGAAATAATGAGAAAAAAAATATTCATCGCAGTTTTGCTTTTTGCACAAATATGCTTTGCTATTAACGATAAACAAATTTTAAGAAACCAAACTTCCAGACTTCTTGGCAGAAGACAGTATGAACGAGTTATCACTTTATATAAGAATTGGTTGGAAGATAATCCCAATGACCTCGAGATTGCCGGAAAATTGATTAATACATATTTAATTGTGAACAAAATCGATTTTGCCGAAAAACTGTTTGATAAGTATAAAAACAGTTTTCCTGCAGATGGGAAATTAAGATTCCAAGTTATGATAGATTTAAGAAAAGGTGAACATAAATTAGCTTTCAAAAGGGTAAACAACTTTTTAACTGATGATACACCCGAATTAAAATATTTAGAGCTTGCCCAACTTTTTCAAGAAAATAGACAATATGATTTTGCTGCAAAATTAATTTTGGAAGCTCGAGAAAAATCCGGCGATGATGCTCTTTATGCCAGAGAGTTGGCTTTGAATTATTACTCAGCAGAAAAATATGAAAAGAGTATCAGAGAATTTTTTGTGATGTTGGAAAACGACGAACGTTTTCATTATTTTGCTGCCAGCCGAATACGACAGATGTTGGAAAAAGATAAGAATTTAATCAATGTTGTAGAAAAATACGCTGATAAATCAAGTTCAAATAAAGCGAAAGAAATTTTAGCTGATGGTTTTGCAGAGCTTGGTATGTATGAAGAAGCTATCGAACAATATAAAAATCTGGATTTAAAACAACTATTAAAATTCGCTAAAAATCTATCTGCTAAGCAAAAAAATGATGCAGCCATTTTAGCTTTTCAAAGTTTTATGGAACGTTCCACAAATGCCAGAAGCGATGCTGAAGCTAAAATAGAAATTGTGAAAATCGAAATGAAAATGAATCACTTGCAAGCAGCTAAAAAGTATTTATTGCAGATTTATTATGATGAGAAATTGGCAAGCAATAGATTTGCACGTAGTACACAGGCAAATTATCAAGCAAGAGAACTTT
>JAMOPB010000375.1 GCA_027064945.1 Candidatus Cloacimonadota bacterium | reverse complement strand
TAGATTCGCAATGAATGAACTCTCTGCAAAATATTCTATTTTGATAGAATTAAAATATTTCCAAAACAAAAGCTATCGCGAAATCGCTGAAATTGTGGATTTAACAGAATCTGCAGTGGATTCAAGAATGGTTAGAGCAAAGAAAAAACTAAGAAAAATAATTTTAAAACGCAGGAATATGAATGAAAAGAAGTCTAATAGAATGCAACAAGGCGGTGTAAGATGAATAAATGTAAATTTGAAAAAAGATTAAATGCTTATTTAGCAAAAGAGATTTCAATAGCTGAGAACACAGTAATTGAAAATCATCTTAAAACATGCAAAATATGCCAAAACAAGATTAAAAAATTAGAAGAAGAAGATAAACTTATATCCGATTTTCTTTCTTATTATAAGGAAGAGAAAATTTCTGAAGAGTTGCAGGCAAAATTGCTGGCTATTCCAAATCAAACCAAGCGAATATCTAAATTCTCTCAAGCGATCATCAAATTTTCAGTCGCTGCATCACTTATAGCAACATTTACTCTTGGAATAATCATGAGTAACGAGATTCTTTCATATAATTCTGATATTGCATTTGCTGAAGAAAGCTTGGTAGATATTGGAAGCCTATATTCATTAGCAGGAGAATAATATGACACGGAAAACCACTAACATACTTTTATTAATGTCGCTGATATTTAACTTAGCTGTATTTTTGATGTTTGCAGTTCACATCTATAAAGAACGACAATTTTTCAGAGCAATGTCACCAGTATATCATCCCGAGTTGCGAGCACGATTAAGAAAAATACAGCCGATGCATCAGGAATATTTGAGAGCAAGAGCCGACCTATTCCACTTTCTTAGATCAGAAGATTTCAATATAGATACAGCACACAAAAAACTGGATCTAATTATAAAAAAACAAATGAGAATGGAAAGAGAACTCGGTGAAGAATTAATTAATCTACGTCAAGATATGAGCTTGGAAGATTTTATCAAGATGACCCAAAAAGATAGATTTCATCCAAATCATGAAAGAATAGAAAAAAGACAAAGAAAATTTAAAAAACCAAATGGAGGAAGAAAATGAAAAAAACAATGATTATTATCTCAATGCTAGTAATTGTAAGTTCACTATTATTAGCACAAAACTTTGAAAGACAAGGCAGAATGGGACAAATGGAAGGAAGACAAGGTCATCATGAAATGATGAGAGGAGATTGTCTTGAAATGCGTTCTGATATCTTTGATGAACTTGAATTAACTGATAAACAACAAACCAATATCGATGAAATAAGAACTGAAAACAGAAAACAGATGATTAAACTTGATTCTGAAATTAAGATTTTGAGAATTGATAAAAATGAAGCAATGAGAAATAATGACTTTGCTGAAGCAAAAAAATTAAATGAAAAAATCTCTAAATTAAGATTAAAAAAGAATAATGCAAGAGTAACTGAAAAAGAAGCTATTTGGAATGAGCTTACTAAAGAGCAACAAGAAAAACTACAAGATTCCATTAAAAATCACAGACTCGGACGAAAAGAACAAGGAAGAATGAGAAAATTTCATAAGTAAATAGCCTTGTTTGAAAAATAAGAAGTGTAAAAAAAAGAATGGTAGCTTAACGTTT
>JAMOPB010000374.1 GCA_027064945.1 Candidatus Cloacimonadota bacterium | reverse complement strand
CGAACAAAAGATTTTTATGAGGAATTCGGACGCGCTTTCTTCCAAGCAGATCAGCTTCTTGTCGCCCCAATATATCCTGCACGAGAATTGCCGATTCCCGGAGTTACAGGCCAATTAATTTCTGATGCGGCAATCCAATCCGGACACAAAAATGCAAGATACATTGAAAACAATGAAAACATAATTTCAGCTATCGAAGAAGTGATCCAACCGGGTGATATTGTAATCACTCTTGGAGCCGGAACTATTTATAAATTTGGCGAAGAATTAATAAAAAAGAATTCATAGGTAAAAAATGTTTGACAGTAAAGTGCTAAACCCAATTATTCTCAACGAATTGCGTAAGAAAATATCAAATTTCAGAAACAATGATATAAAAGCGCAAGTCTTTGTACCAAAAGACATTAGCTCTTTGCAAGAATTTATACGTGAAATCTATTCGGCAGGTCAGCATTTTTTCCCACTTGGCGGTGGCTCTAATCTTCTGATTGGAAATGCAGAAAATGATATTTTTATATGTGATTTTGCCTTACCAAAAGCAATAAACATTAAAGGAAATGAAGTTGAAATTTCATCAAATTATAATATCAATGTTTTGCTGATGAAATTATTACAGCATAATCTTGGTGGATTGGAATTTTTAGCAGGAATTCCTGCTCATTTAGGCGGAATCATCAAGATGAATGCAGGTGCTTATGGTCATTCAATATCAGAATTTGTAAAAGAAGTTACCATTGTGGATAATGTCGGTAAAATGAGAAAGCTCAAAGCTCATGAACTTAATTTTTCCTATCGAAATGCAAACATTGATGGTTTCATTATCTCGGCAAAATTAGTTTTGCCAAATGAAAATCATCTTTCCGGCAAAGAATTGATAACTTCTTACATCGAAAACAGAAGAGAAAAGCAGCCATTGAATTATCCAAATCTTGGATGCTTTTATAAAAATCCTTCCAAGTACAGTGCCGGCTATCTAATAGATAAATGCGGATTGAAAGGTTTTTGCATAGGTGGAGCTTGTGTAAGCAACAAACATGCAAATTTCATTATAAATAAAAATGATGCAACTTTTGAAGATGTTCAAAAATTGATGCAAAAGATAGAAACAGATGTTTTTGCAAAATTTAAAATAAAATTGGAACGAGAAATCAAGGTGATTGGAAAATGAGAAAAAAAAGAGGCTCAAGCAGATATTATATTTTTTTCATCTTTATCTTAATGATAATTGTCAGTTCGTTTTCAGGAATAAAATATTTGCTGCAAAATATAGATTTTTTCCAAATAAAATATGTTGAAGTGATCGGAAATAAAAATCTGGAAAAGGAATTTCTTAGTAATATTTCCAAAGATTTTATAGGAAAAAACCTCTTTAAAGTTTCACCTGAAGATATAATGCAAAAATATAGAAATATTAATCGCATTAAATCTATCGAAGTATCTCGTAAACTTCCAAATAAATTGCGGATAAAGATATCTGAAAAAACCGGATATCTGTATGTAAAAAGTTTGGAAGGTGAAATTTTTCCTATTACCAAAGATAAGGAGATTCTTGATAATACTCAATATTTTGATAGTGAAATTCTGCCTATAGTAACTACTGATTTATCATCAGAGGAATTGA
>JAMOPB010000373.1 GCA_027064945.1 Candidatus Cloacimonadota bacterium | reverse complement strand
CTTTAGCAATAATAGAATTTATTTTAATAGTAATTCCTTTTTATCATTTTTTAGGAAAAGAACTTTTCTTGGAAGGTTTGAAAACACCATTACTTAAAATCCAATATTTTCTTCCGATTCTTATTTTTGCGGGATTATTACATGAATTATTACATTTGACGGGATTTATTTTGTTTGGGAAAACTGGTAAAAATGAAGTTAGATTAGGCTTTATTCCAAAATATATAACACCTTATGCACATTGCAAAGTGGCAATATCGGCAAAAGCGTATAGAATTGCATTATTATTGCCCTTTTGGCTTATTGGAATAACTCCTGTTTTGTTAAGTTATTACTATAAATCTGTTTGGCTGAATTTGTTTGGTTTAATTTTTATTATAGCAGCAGGTGGAGATTTAATTGTGTTTTGGTTAATAAGAAAAATTCCCCAAAAAACACTATTAAAAGATCATCCATCCGAATGTGGATGTACTGTAGAATCAGATCTTAATTAAATTAGAGGAAATAGCGAAAAATAAAGGGTGCGGTTTTCACACCCCTTTACAAATTAATCGATATAGATTCTTATTCTTGTGGTTTCTCCATTTTCTTCATCAACTTCCATGTAGAATATTTCACCGATCTCACCATTTTGTGCAATGGCGAGAATCTGTTTCCAATCGATCTGAGAAAAATCAAAATTGGAATTCGGGATATTTGCTTTTAATTTAGCATTATTCGGTAAAAATAACAGACCTAATTTTGTTATACTGATAGGGATTGATAGTTTTAGAAGAGATTTTTCTCTTTCGCCTTGATTTATTTCAAGATGTAATTTTTTTGCTCTTTTCTTGTTTTTTATCTCTTTTGAGTTCAATGCATTTAGAAGCTTGGCTCCTTCCTCCACAGTGATAGTTTTATTTGCTATCATTTCTAATATTTTTTTCTTATCTTCCATATTATCCCTCCAAAGCTTCCAGTAATTCAGCAGCTTCATCTACAGTAATTTTTTTATCTTGGAGCAGTTGTAATATTTTCATTTTAGATTTGGAATTTTCATCTTTGGATCTTTCTGTTTTTTGATTTGATGTGACAATTTTATTTTGGATTTTGTCAAAAATCTTTTTAGCTTGTCGAGGAATTTCAAAACCTTCCAAGTTAAGATTTTCCAAACTGTCTTTCACAGTTTTAATGCCGGAATTTATTGCTTCGGAAATTTCAGTTTCGATTTTATCCGGATCCCAATAGTTTGTATTGGCTGATCTGTTTTTTTTATCCGCACGAGGAGAATCACTTAATATAATACTTCCCATTTTGCTTGTTGCTTTTATTGAGACATCTCCACTACCTCTTTGCATCTGGATAATTTTGTATCCGTCTTGTCGTGATTGTTGATAATCCCCCGGTAGTGTAATATTTAATCTGCCCATTCTGGTTTTTGCGGTTAAATCATATTCAATAGATTCCGGTATGATTAATTGGATTTTCCCATTTGTAGTTTCAAATTCAAAGTCACCATCAACAGAAGATTCGAATTCATAGTAAATTGCACCATTCTGGTTGGTTACTTCAGCATTAATTAAATTACTTTCAGAGATTTGGATCATACCGTTTTTATTATTACATTCAAGATCTCCTTCGCATTTTACTAATT
>JAMOPB010000372.1 GCA_027064945.1 Candidatus Cloacimonadota bacterium | reverse complement strand
ACAGAGCAACAATATGATATAATTTTCATACGCTTTGCTGCTCCTGCAATGTTGGCGGATATTGCTACGGAAATTTTGCCCAAAGCTAAAATTGTATTTGATGTTGATATGTTGATGTCACGCCTTACAAAGTTATCTTGGCAATTAAATCCTAGTTTTAAAAACAGATATTTCTTTATTCAAAATAGAAAATTTATCCGATTTGAAAAGATACTTTTCAATAAACCTTATCTTTTCTTTTTCACCAATTACTTGGAAAAAGAGATTGCACAAAAAAATAGTGTGTACTCTTTTTCAAAATCTAATCTGAAAGTTGTTCCCAATGTTATGAAAGCAACTGATTATCCTATTCCTAAGGAAAAAGAAGATTACATTTTATTTTTTGGAAGCTTGAACTCCGCTGCAAATAGCGATGCTTTTGATTTCCTAGCTGATGAAATTTATCCTCTGATTTCGGATAAATTAGGAAATTATAAAATAAGAGTTGTTGGAAGAAATCAGACTAAGAAAATCGAAGAAAAATCTGCTAAATTGGAATATATTGATTTGATCGGTGAAGTTGATGATATAAATGCAGAAATTGCAAAAGCACTTTTTACAATTTTACCGATAAGGATTGCATCCGGTACCAGAACGCGAATTTTAGAAGCAGCTAATTTACGAACTGCTGTAATTTCTACAACTATCGGAGCGGAAGGTTTTGAATTTAATGAAAATGAAATTATCATCGCCGATGATAAGAAATTATTTGCTGATGCAATTATAAAATTAATCAATAATCGTAAATTAGCTAAAAAGATGGGAGAAAATTTACAAAAGAAAAGTTATGAAAAATATTTGGATAGCGTGGTAGCAAAGAATATGATCGAAATGATAGAAAAATGGCAAACGGAGTTGGAATAATGCACGTTTTATGGATAAATGAAGTTGCCGATTTTACCGGTGGATGTGAACATTATATGCTCGATTGTGTAAAATTGTTAAAAGAAAAGTATAACGTTTCATCTACATTATTATATAGTGTTGATGGTGAAAATAATGTAAAATTTCTTAAACATTTTGATGCTGCTTTCCCAATGGTAGATCTGAAAATGCAGATAAAAGAGATAGCACCCGATATAGTCTATATTCAAAGATTAGATGGCAAAAAGCCGGTCTTGGATATTATTGATTCAAGAATTCCTGCATTGAGATTTTTTCATGATCATAAACTTTTTTGCCTGCGTGAACATAAATACACTACTATCAAACTTGAAACTTGTACTGAACCGATTGGTAAAGCATGTTTGCAATGTCTTGGCTTTATTGGAAAAAAATCTTCTTTTCCATATCTTAAAATAAATAGTTTAAAAAAAATGAAAGCTGAACAAAAAGCAAATATGAAGTTAGATAAAATAATTGTTGGCTCGGAATATATGAAAAATCACCTTCTATTACATGGTTTCCCCAAAAATAAAACTATTGTGAATCAACTTTTTTCCACAAAAGAAGCTGATGCTCAACAGCAAATTGAAAAAGATATTTTCCTTTTTGTCGGACAGATTGTGCGCGGTAAAGGAATAGATATTTTATTACGTGCTTGGGCGGAATTAAAGTTAGATGAAAAATTGATAATTTGCGGATCAGGTGCACAA
>JAMOPB010000371.1 GCA_027064945.1 Candidatus Cloacimonadota bacterium | reverse complement strand
TAAATCTTCAGACATTTTTTTAGTTAATGTTGTCACTAAAACTCTTTCATTTTTAGGAACTCTTATACGAATTTGTTCCAATAAATCATCTACTTGCGTGCCAACCGGTTTAACTTCAATCTCAGGATCTAATAATCCGGTAGGACGAATAACTTGTTCAATAACACTTCCTGAACATTTTTCCAATTCATAATCTCCGGGTGTAGCGGAAACATATATAATTTGAGGATGTTTTTCTTCAAATTCTTCAAAACGCAGCGGGCGATTATCGAATGCAGAAGGCAATCGAAAGCCATATTCAACCAGATTTTTTTTACGAGAATAATCTCCGGCATACATTGCTCTTAATTGAGGTAAAGAAACATGAGATTCATCAATAACCATCAAATAATCCTCCGGGAAAAAATCCAAAAGAGTATTAGGAGGATTTCCCGGTTCACTACCGGTAAGATGCCTTGAATAGTTTTCTATACCGGAACAAAAGCCAAGTTCTTTCAGCATCTCCATATCAAAATTAGTTCTTTGCTCAATACGTTGTGCTTCGATTAATTTTCCTTCAAATTCAAATTGTTTTACACGCTCTTTTAACTCTTCTTTAATGCTAATCAGTGCATTTTTAAGCATCTCATCGGAAGTAATAAAGTGGTTTGCCGGATAAATCGGATATTCATCAACTTCCTCGATTATATGATTATCCAACGGATTGATTCGTGTGATGCGTTCAATTTCATCTCCAAAGAATTCCACTCGTATAGAATTTTCCAAGTAAGCAGGATAGATCTCGACAATATCTCCATTAACACGAAAAGCTCCACGTTGGAATGCGATATCATTTCTTCCATAATTTATATTTATCAGATTTTTCAATAATTCATCTCTTTCCAAAAAATCACCGACTTTTAATTTAAGATGTGCTTTTCTATATTCGTCGGGAACACCCAAACCGTAAATGCAAGAAACGCTAGCCACAACAATCACATCACGTCTTTCAAATAAACTCATTGTCGTATGCAAGCGTAATTTCTCGATTGCACTATTGATATCGGAATCTTTTTCAATATAAATATCACGTCCGGGAATATATGCTTCAGGTTGATAATAATCATAATAGCTAATAAAAAATTCTACTGCATTATCAGGAAAAAGTTGTTTTAGTTCACCATACAGCTGAGCAGCTAAGGTTTTATTGTGAGATAAAATCAAGGTCGGCTTTTTAACCTTTTCTATCACATTTGCAATAGTAAAAGTTTTCCCTGAGCCTGTTACGCCCAACAGTGTCTGATATACTTCACCGTTATTGATTCCCTCTACCAATTTTACAATTGCTTCAGGTTGATCTCCGGTTGGTTTATATTTTGATACAATCTTAAAATCCGGCATAATATTCCTTTCTCTTTTTTATATTAAGGAATTTATTTTATTCACATCAAAGTCTATCAAGAATTATTTTATTTTAGAATAAATATTTTCCCTATTAGGATTATATAGTAACTTTTTTTAATGAAATGAAAACTAATATTTATAAATTTGATCCAAATTATGCAGTTGAAGAAATCCTATCCAACAAAATTTTACATTTAGGTTAATAGCAATATCCTATAACTTCTTATTTTTAGATATGTTGAAATGTATCGCAATTGATTTTTTTTATTCTTCAGTTTGAATAATTTTCTTCATCTTTTGATAATATCCCGATAATTCGGTATCATTCAGTATGACAAAATCGGAATTTTACAAATTCATTATTTTTGCAAAAAAAAAGCAGGCACTTCTTGTACCTGCTTTAAAAATATTTTTAGTTTTTCTATTTTATTTTCAAAGTATTGCTAATAACTTCCAATTCTAATAAAGCATCCAATTTATAACCTTCAGGAAAATATACACTATTATCAATAAGATATGCTCTTTTTGTTCGTTCATCATAAAAGGCAAAAGCTTGATAAGCTCCCCCGACAGTGTATTTCTTATTTATCCACATTCCGGAAATTTTCCAACCTTTATGACCGGCAATTTCAGCTTTTTCGGTTCTCATTTTATCGGGAGCATATTCATCTTCATCATAATATTTCCAAGCTAATTCAGCACGTTTATCTATCAACCAGTCTTTATCAACAATATCCGTTTCGGAATCTTCATAATAAACAGCTATATAACGGTCTGCCCTTTCTTTTAAGCGTGCAATATAAGAGATGAAATTATTATTCATATCTTTGCGATATAGTCTATATTTCAAAGGCAAATCCAAAGTCCAAGAATATTCGTTAAATTCATATTTTTTATGTTGTTCGGGAAGATATAAAGTTCTTTTCACTCTCTCTAACATTTTAGTTCTAAAAAGTTCAAAAGTTTTATTCAAAATTAAATAATTTAGTTTAAGAAGTTTTTCACGATTAGCTCCGAGCATAAAAAGCACATATTGGTCATTTGCCCATAAATTTTCCAATGGATAAATACCAACCTGATTTTCTTTTACCTGCTGCTTAATTTTATCACTGATAATACCTTTTATATATTCATTTACCGGTGTATTATCTTTTAAATCTCCTAAGAATATAAGATTATTAAACTTATAATACAAATCCAAATCTTTATATTCAGCACGTTTAACTTCGAAGAATTTTTCATTCTCAGTAGTAAAAACATATCGTTCAAGTGTTCTTCTTAACTGAGGTTCCGCTTTCTTCCAAATAGCATCATCAGCGACTACATAAATTACATGCTTATGTCCCCAAGCCATTGGCTTATGAGGATCAATGCGTTTTTGCCCTTTTGTAGCAGGCTTCTCACTTTCTCCACATCCAAAAATCATTAATAAGCTAAATAGTAGAATAAATATCTTTTTCATTATTTATCTTCTTTCCCTACAAAAATATAATTCATTCCGGAATAAACAGTTATTGCTGCTGTTATCCAAAAATATATTCTGATAATTAACTTTGCAGTTTCATTTGGTTGCAAGCCGTTGTATTGAAGATAACTACTGTAAAGCAGAACAGCAATAATTCCCACCATTTGGGCAACTGTTTTAATTTTTCCCCAATTATTTGCTGCAATATAAATTTTCTTGCGAGCATAATAATCACGCAAAATAGTAATTAAAACTTCTCTGACAATGATAATCAGAATTACAGCCAATGAGATAAATTTCATAGGTGAATAGAGAGCAAACAAAGCTGAGATAACTAATAATTTATCCGCAAGAGGATCCATAATTTTTCCGAAATTACTAATTACATTAAACTTTCGTGCCAACATTCCATCTAAATAATCGGTAATACTGGCAACAATAAATACAACAGTAATCCAAATAGAATAATTAGTTGGCTGAGAAAAATAGGTAAGCCACAAAAAATATGGCACTAATACGATACGAAACATTGTTAGAATATTTGGAATTTGTTTTTTCATATTTTAAAATTTACTCCATAATAAAATTCTGGAAACTAAAGCTACTAAGACAATTGCAGCCAATTCGATTCCGAATAAAGTAATATCTAAGTGATAATTTATTGTTTTTCTATAAGTAAGAAAATAATAGACAGCCATCACAAGACCAACAGGAATTAGAGTTAAATAGATTGAATCTTTAATATATTCGATATTTCTTTTTTGATAGTTTCCTCCGGCTGATCTGAAAATTCTCCAATATTCATCATGCTTAATTTCAAAATGAATACGTAAAAAGATAAGGATAAAGAGGAAAACAACCAATAAAACTAAATTCGCAATTAAATAATTTTCTTGCAAACTACTCAATTCATCTTCGGAAGTTTGCCATAACACTTCATCAAAAGCAAAGTTTAATTCAGGATAATTCTGTTTTAGAAAATCCATTACTTCTTTTTTTTCTTTAGTTCTAAAATGCGAACCATTAAAAGTAACTGACATAATATTCGGTAAATTGTAAGAAACCAAAATATCACTCACATCACCCAAATCATAATTTTCAATTAAAGATTTTGCCACATTTTCATCAGATTCTATTTCCACATTATCAATATAATAAACTTGCTCGAAATCTATTTCCAAATCTTTTAATTTACTTAAATCTTCAGCAAAGATTATCATTTTTGCCTGACTTGATTTTGCATAAATTTTTCTTTGTTGTTTCTCAAAACCAAAATGGAGAATATTCCATCCGATCAATAAGATAAATGTAACAATAATTTGAAAAACTAAACCTCTTTTCATAATTCGACCACCGTAGAAGTTTGAATTTTTATGGTTCTATCGACATAAGGTAATTTTTTCTTGGAACTAAGAAGCACACTAGACCCGCTTGAAACTGCGAATTTCAACACTTCAATTGCTTTCGCGTAATTTACTTCATCAAAATACATATCAATATCATCAACCATTACCAGATACGGCAGCTGAACAACAGACCTGATTATCTCTACAAATTTTTGTTGTGAAAAAGAAATATTTCTCACTTTTTCATGTAGAATATCATCGATTCCAACCAAAAAACACAGCTCCGATATTTTCATTTTTATTCTTGAGCTAATTTTAGGAAAAGGCAAAAGAATGTTTGCCCAAACAGTTTCATTTGGTAAAAGGTTTGAAGCTACTTCCACAAGAGCTGTTTGTTTACGTTTACGATAAAATACAGCAGGTTTTTCTTTGATAATTATATCACCGGAAAAATTAAAATAATCTCCATGAATTGTTTTAAAAAACAATGATTTACCGGAATTGTTATTGCCAATAAGATTCACAATTTGGCTATGTTCAATTTCCAAGTATCCTATAGAAAGTATATTCTCTTTTTTTTTGTTTAAGAAAAAATCAGAAATTTTTAACATCTTATTCCTTAATATTTAATTTTTGATACTCAATTTTCAGTCTGCTTTAAAATAGCAATGACTTTATTTTCATTAATTATAATTTTTTTTTCAATCAGAATAAGGTCAACCTTTTTCGATTCTGTTTCAATTTGTTCCAACCGCTGAATGGGATAGATAAGATATGCTTTTCCATTTAGCTTCAGATTTCTTTTTATATTGATTAAAACATCTCTCAAGTTGCATTCAATTTCATGCCTTGCAATATTTCGAGAATTATCATCGCTTAAGCGAAATTTACCAAGCTCAAAAAATGGTGGATTAGAAAAAATCAGATCAAATTTTTCAGCGCTTGAATATTTTTTTATATCACCATTTTCAAATAAAACAGCTGTTCCACATAGCCGGTTATTCTTCTTAGCCAATTGAATTAATTCCGGTTGAATATCAATCGCTGTAATTTTCCAATCAGGATGATAATGTGCAAGCATCAGAGAAATCACTCCGTTTCCGCAGCCAAGTTCCAAGCAAAAAGCATCACTAAAGTCTTCTTGAACAACTTCATCAAATAGTAATTTGCTATCAGAGCTAACACCTTGATTCTTAAATTGGAGAATTGTTTTCCCAAATGGTAATTCAACTTCTTGCAAATTAGAATTATTCATTTCTAATAATTACTATGTCCAAATCCGCCATCATTACGCTTGGTTTCATCCAATTCTTCACTAATAAGAAAATTAGCAACTTCATGTTTAGCAATAACCATTTGAGCAATTCGCATTTGCGGTTTGATAATAAAATTGTCCTCACCAAAATTGAACATTAATATTCCTATCTCTCCCCTATAATCGGCATCAATTGTGCCGGGCGAGTTCAATACACCAATTTGAAATTTGTAAGCTAATCCACTTCTGGGGCGAATCTGAGCTTCATAATTTATTGGCAAACTAATTGCAATACCGGTTGGAACCTTTGCCATTTTTCCGGGTTCCAAAATAATATTTTCTTTATTTGCCGAATACAGATCATAACCGGCAGCATGTTCTGTCATTCTTTCGGGTAATTTTGCATTTTCTGTGATTTTTTTAATTTTTACATCAATCATAATCCATCCTAAATAAAAAAGGGGCTGCAAAAGCCCCATAAAATAATTTTATTTTCTAATTTTATACTTTTCTAGTAATAATATATTCAGCTAGGAGATTTAACATTTTTGCTTTTTCTCCATAAGGCTCCAGCAATTTTTGAGCATCAGCAATTAAATCGTTTGCCATTTGGCGAGATTTTTCCAAGCCATATAATGCGGGGAAAGTTGCTTTTTGAACTTTATCATCCTTGCCAATAGTTTTGCCTAAAGTAGCTGGATCACCTTCCACATCCAAAATATCATCAACAATTTGAAAAGCCAAACCAATTTTATTACCAAATTTTTCCATTCTATCCATATCAGCTTTAGGAGCTTCAGCAATAAGACACGCAAAGCGGATAGGAAGATTAATCAATCTACCTGTTTTATTTTTATGAATATATTCCAAAGTTTTCTTTGTTATTTTTTTCCCTTCGGATAAAATATCAACCATCTGTCCACCAATCAAACCTGTAGAGCCTGTTTCGTGACTAAGTTCTTTAATAATCTGCAGTTTCAATTTTTCTTCTAATTTTGATGAATTAATTACATCAAATGCACTTACAAGCAATGCATCACCGGCTAATAAAGCAATATCATCTCCATAAATCACATGACAAGCTTTTCTGCCTCTACGTTTATCATCATTATCAATTGCCGGTAAATCATCATGAATCAATGTGTAAGTATGCAAAATTTCAATAGCTCCGGCCACTTCATAAGTTTTTTCTACATTATCTCGGAATAATTTGTAAGCATTAATCATAAGATAAGATCTCAAGCGTTTGCCACCTGCAAAAAGGGTATGTCTCATTGCTTTATGGATTTGCTTTGGATACTCATCCTTTCTTGGTAAAAATCGATCAATCTCAATATTAACCAATTCTCTTTTCTCTTTTAGATCTTTTTTTAATAATTTACGATCTGTATTATTCATTATACCTCGTTAATTGAATTTTGTTCTTCAACTTTTTTTGTAATTATATCAATTTTATTTTCTATAACAATTAATTTTTCCGAACAAATTTTAGCAGCTTCGGAACCTGCTTCAAAAAGTGTTACCACTTCTTCAAGTTCATCCACACCATTTTCCAGTTTTCCAACTATCTCTTCCAAACGTTTTATTGCTTGTTCAAAATTTAAATTTTTATCCATAACATTTCCCAATCAAAAAGTTTTTTATTTAACTACAATATCGTTTTTTGTTTTATTCAAATATTTATACGGATTCCTATTTTTATTATATCTTAAAACCTCATAATGCAAATGAGGACCTGTTGATCGTCCTGTGTTTCCCATTTCTGCAATAATCTGACCTCGATGAACTTTTTCACCTTTCTTCACCAATATCTTATTTAAATGTCCGTATTTAGTTGTATAACCGAATTTATGAGAAATTTGAATATATCTTCCCAATAATTTTTTCTTTCCTGTTTTAGAAACCACTCCGTCAGCAGTAGCATAAATAGGAGTTCCCGGTTTATTACTCAAATCTAATCCACTATGAAAACTACGTTTCCCGGTAACCGGATGTTTTCTCCAACCATACGGGTCAGAAATTCTTCCAAATGTTGGATAGATTGATGGTGTGCTACGATACAGCAATTCTTGTAAATCTATTTGTTTTATAAGCTCTTCATGAGATTCATAATCAAAATCTAATTTCGCATTCAGGGCAACGAGATTCTTTTGCAAGTTATTATATTCATCACTGAAATCTTTCCCAAGATTTACAAAAGTGGAATCATATACAGGAAGACCACCAACACCCATCTCGCGTATTTCTTTATTCACTTTTTTGAAATTTTTATCATCACGAACTTTATCTTCCCAGTCTTCCATTTGCTTCATTTTATGCATAATAGAATCTACTTGAGCCGATAAATACGTAATCTCAGATTGAAGTCTTTTGTTTTCATCCAAAATATTATTAGCACGAACAATACGCACTTGGTTATATCCGATATAAATAGCACTAAATACGGAGAGTGTGATTATTGTAGCTAAAATAGACATTAATATTATTCCACTCTTCTGCGAAATACTAAAGCTTTTTACTTGTGAAGCACCTGTCGCTGACAAAGCAATATGCCATCTTTTCTTAACAGCCATATCTCTCCTTTATATTTTTTTTATCAAGTGATGAATTCACTGCTTTGGTGTCAAGATATTTAAAAATTACGCTATAGTCTAATTTAACAATATCTTATATTGCTTTAATGATAAATTACTTGACCTTAATTAGCTAAAACGCCAAAAGAATTATGCATAATTTAATGTTATCAAAAATATATTTTCCGGAGGAATAAATGGTAAAAAACTTTGATCAATTAGTAGAGAAAGTTAAGCAATTACCCAAGAAGACAGTTGTAATTGCAGCAGCACATACGCCATCTGCAATAGAAGCGGCAATTATGGCGAATAAAGAGAATTTAGCAAATTGCATAATGACCGGAGATCAAGCTACTATTCTTGCATATTTAAAAGAAAATGCTCCTGAATTGCAAGATGCATTTGAAATAGTAGATACAGGTATCGACATTAAAGCCGGAGCAGTAAGAGCTGTTGAGCTTATCAAGGAAGGTAAGGGAGATTTAATTTTAAAAGGCAAATGCGATACGGGAACATTATTAAAAGCAGTTTTAGATAAAGAGAAAGGATTACGTACAGGAAACACAATGAGCGATGTATTGGCTTATGAAACTCCCGAAAGGCTTATATTGATGGGTGATGGTGGTTTTTTACCTCTTCCAAATTTACAAGAAAAAGTATCAATAATCAACAATTGTGTAAGAGTAGCTCATGGTTTGGGAAATCCAAATCCAAAGGTTGCGCTTTTAACTCATTCCGAAGCTGTAAATCCGAAAGTTCAATCTACTGTGGATGCAGGAATAATAGCA
>JAMOPB010000370.1 GCA_027064945.1 Candidatus Cloacimonadota bacterium | reverse complement strand
ATTCACCTCAACAATTAGTAAATGTGCTATTTGTAACAATGGGAATTCCTCCTGTGAAAACTACAAAAACAGGATTTTCTACCGATTTGGCTGTTTTGGAAAAATTGGCAAAAGATTATGAAATTGCTCGTTTAATCATCGAATATCGTCATTTAAATAAGATGGAATCCACTTACATCAAAGCTTTACCTGAATTGATTAATCCGGAAACAGGCCGGTTGCATTCCTCTTTTAATCAAACCGTTACCAGCACAGGAAGATTATCTTCTTCTGATCCTAATTTACAAAATATTCCAATTAGAAGCGAATTAGGAAAAGAAATCCGAAAAGCGTTTTGCGCTAAAGATGATGAACACGTAATTATTGCTGCGGATTATTCCCAAATAGAACTGCGCGTTTTAGCAATGATCTCCGGTGATGAGAAGATGAAAAAAGCATTTTTGGAAAATCAGGACATTCACAAAGAAACTGCTGCAATAATTTATAATCTTCCTAAAGAAGAGATAACTTCCGATCATAGAAGATATGCAAAAGTTATCAATTTCGGATTAATGTATGGAATGGGTGCATCCAGAATTTCTAAAGAATTATCAATTTCTCGCAAAGAAGCCGGTGCTTTTATAGAAAACTATTTTGAAAAATTCCCAACAATCCAAGCTTATATTCAAAATGGGATTAAACAAGCACATGAATTTGGTTATGTTTCTACAATTTTCGGTAGAAGATTATATCTGCCGGATTTGCAAAGCAAAAACGGGATGCGACGTTCAGCAGCTGAAAGAGTTGCTATAAATATGCCAATTCAAGGAAGCGCAGCCGATATTTTAAAATTAGCAATGATAAATTTACAGAAAAAACTCGAAAATCATCCAGAAATAAAAATGCTGATTCAAGTTCATGATGAATTAGTTTTTGAAGTTCATAAATCAGAATTAGATTTTGCCAAAGAAATAATTCGAAAAGAAATGGAAAATGCTCTACCGGATAATTTAAAATCTGAAATTCCCTTATTGGTTGATCTCGGAATAGGACAAAATTGGTTGGAAGCTCATTAATTATGACAGTCTCGTAAAAAGTCTGAATATTGATGTTTGAAGGAATCATCGGATTTCGTAACCTTGATTTCTGTAATCGTTTACAAATTTTGACATCTTGCCTGATTTTTCCCTTTTCACGAGATCGTCAATTATAAATCATCTAAAAAAATTAAACTAAAAATAAATTCACTCGGAGGAGATTATGAAAAAGAAATATTTGGATTATGCTGTGAAACAAATTGAGATCTTATGTAAAACACCAAGTCCAAGCGGGTTTACGCATCTGGCTACAAATTATCTGATGCAAATTGGTAAAGAATTAGGTTTTTCTACACGTCAAACCATAAAAGGTTCTGTTATTATGGACATTGGCGGTGAAGGTGATCCAATAGTTTTGGCAGCACATGTGGATACTTTGGGCGCAATGGTTCGTGCTATTAAAAGCAATGGAAGATTACGTTTAACAAAAATTGGCGGTTTCCCTGAAAATAATATCGAAGGTGAGAATTGCACTATTCATACTCGCACCGGCAAAGAATACAGCGGAACTATTCAAATGGTTAATCCGGCTGTTCATGTAAATAAAGATTTAGGAACTATTACAAGGAAC
>JAMOPB010000369.1 GCA_027064945.1 Candidatus Cloacimonadota bacterium | reverse complement strand
ATACAAACCGTTTTGAATAGAAAATATGAATTTAATTATATGTAATCAATATTAAAGCAGCTGATACACCGCTTTAAAGCCAAGCAATATGTTCAGGATTACAAGATATTTGGGGAAGTATCAAAAATCACTAATGTTTTAGAATTAACCTTCAATTTTTATATAATGAACGAATTTTCTGCTAAATTTTCAACCTAAAATCTATTTAGAGCAAGAGTTGTTGAAATTTTGAAAAAACACAAAATGAAATTGGGGGAGTGAGATCTCAATTTATGATATCATTTACTTTAAAAAGCGGTATTTGTCTCTGCAAGGGGATTTTGCACAAAAGACAACTATTTAATTCTTGACCTGAGATAGAGCCTAAAGGATTTAGTTTAGCTTAATAAAAAAAAAGATTAGGAAAAAAAATGATAAGTATATTAATTTCAATTTTCGTTTTAGGAATTTTGGTGGCGGTTCATGAAGGTGGACACTTTGTGGCAGCTCGTTTGATGAAGGTTAATGTTGAGAAATTCTCAATAGGATTTGGTCCCAAATTATTTGGATTTTTCCGGAACGGAACAGAATTTGTAATCTCTTTAATTCCATTAGGTGGATATGTGAAAATGCAAGAGGAAAATCCCGGAGAAACTAAGGATTTAGATGAATTTGATAAGCAATTTTCATTTACGGAAAAAAGATGGTATCAGCGTGCTTTTATTGCATTTGCAGGTCCTTTTGTTAATTTTATTTTTGCTGTTATTCTGTTAATATTTTCATTCTGGGTAGGAAAGAATTATTACGATCAACCGGCTGTAGTAGGTAAGGTAAATACTGAATATGAGGCTTTTTTTCAACCGAATGATGTAATTACAAAAGTTAATGGGAAAGATGTAAAAGGTTGGTCTCAAATAATTCAAAATCTTAAAGATGACGAAAATGTTATAGAATTAATACGTGATGGTCAACCACAGAAGGTTAATTTAGGTAAGGTTGAGAAAATAGATTTTTATAAGGAGATTTTACCAAAAGTAGAAGCAGTTGTTGGAGAAGCATCTGTTGGATTACCTGCGTATCAGGCTGGTTTACAAGCCGGAGATAAGATAATTGCGATTAATGGTGAACTTGTAGAAGACTGGTATGAAATGCAAAAGCTTATTTCCTCTTCTAAAGGAGATCAATTAGAATTTCTTATTAAGCGCGGGAAGCAAGAATTTTCCAAGACAATAAAACTGCAAAATAATATGGTAGATGATCGAAAGATTATTGGAATTACACAAATGCAACCAATTAAAATCGAAGAAGATTATTCATTTTGGGAATCAACAAAATATGGATCTCTTTCAGCTGTAAATTTTGTAGCATTAAACTATGCTATGTTAGGAAAGCTTCTTGTGAATCCTTCTGAACTAAAAAATAGCGTTGGTGGGCCAGTGATGCTGTATTCGATGAGTAAGCAGACAGCAAAAAAAGGTTTTAGTGATATTTTATCTTTTATCGGAGCTCTGAACCTTATTCTAATGGTTATGAATTTATTGCCAATTCCGGTATTGGATGGCGGACAGATTTTGTTTTGTCTTATAGAAGGAATAAGAAAAAAAGCGTTAGCTGAAAAAACTCAGATTGTCCTTCAGAATATTGGCTTTGTTTTTTTAATGATGTTGATGCTTTTTGCTTTTTGGAATGATATTACAAAAATGTTTGAAAGGAATAATGCTGTTAAAAAACAAGAAACTCAACAATTGATTGATAATTTAATAAAAGATAAAAATAAGGAATAAAAATGTTTGAATTTACTTTAGAAGCAAAATCAGGACAGGCAAGAGCAGGAAGATTTCAAACACCTCACGGAGAGATTAAAACTCCAATCTTTATGCCTGTTGGTACTCGTGCAACCGTTAAAGCTGTTGCTCCTCGTGAATTGGAAGAATTAGGTGCTCAGATTATTTTGGGGAATACATATCATCTCTATTTGCGCCCAGGTCATAAACTAATAGAAAAAGCTGGTGGTTTACATAAATTTATGGGATGGGATCATCCAATTTTAACCGATAGCGGTGGTTTTCAAGTAATGAGCTTAGCCGGTTTAAGAAAAATAACTGAAGAAGGTTGCCGTTTTCAATCGCATATTGATGGTAGTTATCATATGTTTAGTCCTGAAAAAGTTATTGAGATCGAGAATTCAATCGGAGCGGATATTATTATGAGTTTTGATGAGTGTCCTCCTTTTCCGGCAACTAAAAAATATGTGGCAGATTCATTAGCTAGAACATTACGTTGGGCAAAACGTGGAAAAGATGCTCATAAATATCCGGAAAAACAAGCTTTGTTTGGAATTGTACAAGGTGGAGTTCATGAAGATCTACGTGAAGAAAGTGCAAAGAAATTAATGGAAATGGATTTTCCGGGTTACTCAATTGGTGGTTTGGCAGTTGGTGAACCAAAAGAGGATATGTATAGGATCACCAATTTCTTAGATCCGATTTTGCCACAAAACAAACCTCGCTATTTAATGGGAGTGGGAACTCCTATGGATATTTTGGAAAATATTGCTAATGGCGTGGATATGTTTGATTGCGTGATGCCAACACGAAATGCCAGAAAAGGAACAGTTTTTACAATGAAAGGGAAATTGATTCTGAAATCTGCACGTTATAAAGAAGATTTTACTCCTATAGATGCTGATTGTGATTGCTATACATGCAGGAATTTTAGTCGTTCTTATATTAGACATTTATTTAATGTAAATGAATTCTTGGCACTGCGTCTTGCTTCTATTCATAGTTTGCATTTTTATTTGGATTTGGTAACTAAAGCACGAGAGCATATTTTTGCCGGAACTTTTGATATTTTCAAAAACGAGATGACAGAAGTTTTAAATAGCACAATAGATAAGTAATCTTATGAAAAAAACATTCTTTGCTCTAACAATAATCTTATTATGCAATCTTGCTTTTGCAGATGAAATAAGAGATAAACGTGCATTAAAAGCTGCCGGATTATCATTGATTGTTCCAGGTGCCGGGCAAATATATAACGAGAAATTTCTAAAATCAGGGTTAGCTTTTGGAACTGAAGTCACATTCCTAAGTTTGGCTTTGTATAATTATTCCAAGTCGGAGAAATTTCATGATGATTACAAAGAATCCGGATTGCAATCCGATTTGGAAAAATACAATGATTATTATGATAAGAAGCAGAACTATTTTTTCTGGTTAGGTGCTTCTGCTTTTGCTTTTACAGTGGATGCATTTGTAGATGCTCATTTGCAAGATTATCTGGATACAAAAAATAAAATTCATCTGAAATTTGAAGCGCAATCGATAATCTTAAATGTGAATTTCTAAGTAAAGATTATTAGGTAAAATTATTGACTCATATTGAGTGAAAATTAATTTTTAAAAAAATAAAATAAGAGGATTCATGAAAAAGAAATTCGTTATAGCTGTAGATGGTCCCGCAGCTTCAGGCAAAAGCACTACCGCAAAAGGTTTAGCTAAAAAACTGGAGTATGTTTATATTGATACAGGAGCGATGTATCGTGCTTGCGGATTGTATGCACTGAATAAAAATATCCCGCTTTCCGATTTGGAAGCACTAAAATCTATGCTGGAAACAATCGATATAAAAATCGAATATTCAAATTCAGGAAATAAGATATTTTTAAATGGTGAAGATGTAACAAATAGAATAAGAGAAGAAGAGATCACCAAAATTTCATCAGAAATTGCCGTAATTGGTATTGTGAGAAAAAAAATGGTCGAGCTTCAAAGAAAAATGGGCGAGAACGGTGGAGTTATTCTGGATGGACGTGATATTGGAACTGTGGTTTTTCCAAATGCTGATTTTAAATTTTTCATGAGTGCTAGCGTGCAAGTAAGAGCAACAAGAAGATGGGAAGAATTGAAAGCACGCGGAGTGGAAATCAGCTATGAAGAAGTAGAAAAAGAGCTGATTTGGCGAGATAAAAATGATTCAACACGAGAGATTTCTCCTCTAAGGAAAGCTGACGATGCCATTTTGATAGATACATCAAATCTCAGTATCGAAGAACAAGTGGAATTTTTATATAATTATATTATAGAAAATATGGAGAAAAAATGAGATTTTGGTACAAAAATATTATCAAATCATTGCAACTTTATATGAGATTATTCTTAAATTTAAAGATGATAAATCCTGAGCAAATTGAAAAAAGTGAAGGCTGCATTATTGCTCCAAATCATATTAGAGCCACAGATCCACCATATATAGGAGCTATCTTTAATTCTCGGGTTTTTTCTCTAGCAAAAAAAGAGCTTTTTGATATTCCTATTTTGGGGAAAATTATTAGATATCTTGATGGCATTCCAATTCGGAGAGGTACTATAGATAGAAGCGCATTGAATAGAGCAAAAGAAGCATTAAATAATGGTTACAGATTATTGATTTTTCCCGAAGGTACAAGAAAATCCAGTGAAGCAAAACCCGGTATCGGAAAACTTGCTTATGAAGCAAACAGCGATATTGTTCCTATTTTTATCCATTATCCCAAAAGCAAATTAGCTGCAATTTTCCGTAAAGATAGCTTGAAAATTGTTTTAGGTGAAAAAATAAAAATTAAAGATTTCGGGGATTTTGAGAACAGAAAAGAAGCCTACCGATACATTGCAAAATACACTTTGGAAAAGATAATGGAATTAGAAAATGAATGTTAGAATAGCACAAAATTCAGGATTTTGTTTTGGAGTGAAAAGAGCAATTAATTTAGCTTTAAAGGCAGCTGAAGAAGATGATAATATTATCACAATCGGTCCGATTATTCATAACCCGCAAATGGTTCAAAAACTTTTTGAACAAGGTATTTCCTCAGTTGAAGATTTATCAAAAGTAGAAAATAGAATAGCAATTATCAGATCGCATGGAATCGAAAAAAATAAAAAAGAACTATTAGAAACTAAATGCAAAAAAATTATAGATGCTACTTGTCCTTATGTTTCCAAAACGCAAGAATTTGGCAAGACTCTTTATGAAGAAGGTTATCAGGTGATAATTTATGGAGATGAGAATCATCCGGAAGTGGTTGCACTAAAATCTTATGTTCCAAATAATGAAGCTATGGTGATTTCAGATCCTAAAGAATTGAAAGGATTTTCTTTTCGCAGAGTTGGGGTAATATCTCAAACAACCAGAAAACTTTCAGGATTACAAGAGGTTGTGAGTAAAATATTGGAAATTTCCAATGAAGTAAGGGTTATTAATACAATTTGCAATGCTACTGCAGTGCGACAAGAAGCGAGTTTAAAGCTTGCTAAAGCAAGTGATTTAATGATTGTGGTAGGTGGTAAAAACAGTTCAAATACAAAAATGCTTGCCAAGATTTGCGGTGACAATATAAAAACGTACCACATTGAAACTTCGCAAGAAATTTGCAAAGAATGGTTTGATGAGAATATTCAAAATATTGGGATTACAGCAGGAGCATCAACACCGGATTGGGTCATTGTTGAGGTTTATAACAAAATAATAGAATATATTGGGAATGGTGAAAAACAGATATCTGAGTTTTCCGAGATTCCCGTTTTTAAGGAGGATTAATGGTAGTTAACGATCAAAACGAAGTAATGAATCAAACAGATTCTGTAGAGGAAGTTAATGTCGAAGAGAAAGCAGTGACTTCTGAAGTTCAGGAGAATGTGTCTGAAGAAGAAATTAACAACGAAGATATGATGCAACTTTTAGATGAACATTTTAGTAAATTTGAAGAAGGCAAAATTGTCGAAGGCTTAGTTGTAAATGTAGATGAAAGAGCAGTTCTGGTAGATATTGGATTTAAAAGTGAAAGCGCTATTCCAATTAAAGAATTTACAAGCTCGAATATTCCACAAGTTGGTGATAATATAAAAGTGTACATCGATTCTGTAGAAGATGATTCCGGACGCATTAAACTATCTAAGAAGAAAGCTGATTTCCAATTAAATTCTGAAAGATTAGAACAATTAATGGAAGATGATACAGTTGTAAAAGGAATTTTCCACAGACGTGTTAAAGGTGGTATGATAGTAGAAGTGGAAGGCTTGGAAGCTTTCTTACCAGGCTCTCATATCTCAATTAAACCAATTCCAAATCTTGACCAATTTATTGGTAAAGAAAGTGAATTTAAGATTATTAAAATAGACAAAGACAGAAGAAACATCATTGTCTCACGTAAAAAAGTATTAATGGAAATGCAAGAAGAGCGTTTAGCTGAACTTAAACGTGTATTAGATACAGATGGTGAGATTGAAGGTGAAGTAAGAAATATAACCGATTACGGTGCTTTTATAGATCTTGGTGGAATTGATGGCTTATTGCATATTACAGATATGAGCTGGGGTCATATAAAACACCCATCTGATATGCTTAATATCGGTGATAAAGTAAAAGTTAAAGTTCTTAGTTATGACGAAGAAAACCAAAAAGTATCTTTAGGCTTAAAGCAATTAGTACCACATCCATGGGAAAATATTGAAAAGAAATATCCTGAAGGAACAATCGTTTCAGGTAAAGTTGTAAATATAACTAATTATGGCGCATTTGTAGAGATCGAAACCGGTGTTGAAGGTTTGGTTCATGTTTCTGAAATGAGTTGGACTAAGAAGATTCGTCATCCAAAGCAGATGGTGAAATTAGGTGATACAATCAAAGCAGTTGTTCTTAGTGTTTCAAAAGAAGAACATAGAATTTCTTTGGGAATGAAACAGATGGAAGCAAATCCTTGGCTGATGATTGATGAAAGATATCCAATTGGTTCAGTGTTGGAAGGCGAAATCAAAAGCATTACTCCTTTTGGCGTGTTTGTTGAAATCGAAGAAAATATTGAAGGACTAGTTCATATCTCAGATATTTCTTGGACAAAAAGAATTTATCATCCAAAAGAAGTGTTCAAACGCGGAGATGTAATCAAAGTAAAGGTTTTGGCTATTGATACAACATTACATCGCATTGCACTTGGTGTGAAACAACTTTCTAAGGATCCATGGGATAATTTGGATGAAAAATTACCAATTAATACAGAATTAACTGCAGAGATAGTTAAAATTATTCCTAAGGGAGTTTTGGTTGATGTAAATGTAGAAAGTTATTTGGTAGAAGGTTTTGTACCACTTTCTCATTTGGCAGTTCCAGGATTGAAAAAAGTAGAAAAAGCATTTAAAATTGGCGAAGAGATTCCATTAAAAGTTATCGAACTTGATTTGGAAAACAGACGCTTGATTTTAAGTGTGAAAGCTTATTTCTTTGGAAAAGATAATAAAGAATTAGAAGAATTTATCAATAATCATTCTGTGGAAGAAGGTAAAGAAGAAGCTAATGATAATGCTGCTGAAGAAGTTTCTGAGAACGAAGAAACAACTGAAGAATAAAAGATAAATTAATTTATATTATATATCAAGAGCGGCAGAAATGTCGCTCTTTTAGTTTAGGAGCAGAAATGCAGATCTTCTTAATAGGTTTTATGGGAGTGGGAAAAACTTCAATTGGTAAGCTGTTGGCCAATAAATTGGGTTTAGATTTTTATGATTTGGATGATGAAATAGAAAAAAAAGAAAAGTTATCTATTCCTAAAATATTTAAATTATATGGCGAAAAGAGATTTAGGGAAATTGAAAGTGACTTGTTATTGCATTGGAATAAACCCGGTATAATTTCTTGCGGTGGTGGAATTGTTGAAATTAAAAAAAATAGAGATTTTCTAAAACATAAAACCACAATTTTCCTACAAACAGATTTTGAAATAATTTGGGGAAGAATTAAAAAAAGTGACCGACCATTAGTGAGAAATAACACAAAAAAAAGTGTAGAAATTTTACACAAGAAGAGAGAATCTTATTATTCGGAGAGTAGCACTATGACAGCATTGTTTAGTGATTTGCCGATATATAAGAATGTGGATTTATTGCTGGAAATAATTGAATCAAAAAAAAATGATTAATTTACCACCTTATTAGAATGGCAATATAAAAGGGATTATAAGAATGGTTGAAAATGAATAATAAGAATATGTGAAATTTGATTTGACAACAATAAGAATAGAATTCAGAAATAATTCCTTAACAGAAGTTATTATTTTTTAGGAATAGAATATAAGAAAAAAAAAGAGGTTATATGAAAAAAAAATATCAATTTATTATTTTCTTTTTCTTATTGCTATCATTTATAGCAAATCTTTACAGTTTTGATACTGTTATCGAGGCGGAAATAGAATTAGAATATTCCAATTGGATTCAAAATATGTTAGAACCAATTTTAGGAAAATCTTTAGTCGAAGTAGATTTTGAACTTGAATATCCGGAAATCGAAGCTAATACTTTTGGTATGGATTTAGATGAAAGCCAATCTTTGCCGGGACTTCCGGTAGCAAAATCAACCAATATTGCAGACCCTATTGATAATGAAGAATATCGTGCATATACAAAAATTTTATCAAAATCTATTACAATATTAGTTCCTGAAAAAATAAACGATGCTACAATTACAGTGGTTAGAAGCAAAATAAATAACTGGTTTGATATTAATGAAATAAACGGAGATGTTGTTAATATTGAAAGAAGTTCAATTTTCAAAGAGAAAAGAGATTTTACTCTTATTGTAGATGGCTTACTCCTTTTATTATTCTTATTTTTCATTCTTAATTTCAAAAATGGAATGAGATTTTTAGCAAAATCTATGAGGCGAATACATATTACAGGGATTGAGCAGTCAGTGCATATTAGAGGAAATGTAAATGGTAATGGTAACCAAGCTACTTCTGCAATAATGCCCGGTAATGGGAAAATGAATTTTACGGCAGATAAACCATTGAAAGTAAGTATTATTAAAGAGGAAGAGGAAGATGTTACTTTTGATT